>NZ_JBSHGZ010000016.1:0-217753 GCF_053618075.1 Embleya sp. NPDC055664 | reverse complement strand
ACCGGCGGGTCGCCCCCCCCCCCCACCCCCCGCCGGCGGGCCCCCCCCCCCCCGTGGGTGTCGGACGCGCCGTCGGTATGTGCGCTCCCGGGCTCTCCGCCGCGCTCCCGGACCTGCGGCCACCCCCGCTCGGGCCCGTGGCCCTACCCCTGCTCCGGACGCTCGTAGCTGCCGTACGTGGGTGCGCCCCGGCGCTCGTAGGACGTGATCACCACGCCCTTCCCGGTGACCTCCGAGCCGGTGAGCGCGAACGCGGTCGGCACTACACCCGGCTCGAACAGGCGCTTGCCCGTGCCGAGCGCGACCGGGAACGTCAGCAGGTGCATCGTGTCGATCAGGCCGAGCCGCAGCAGCGCCCCGGCAAGCGCGCCGCTGCCGTGGATCTGGAGTTCGCCGCCGTCCTGCTTCCGGAGCGCGCCGACCTCCTCCGCCAGGTCGCCGTGCAGCAGCCGGGTGTTGTGCCAATCGGCCGACGTGAGGGTGTTGGTGGGCACGTACTTGGGCAGCGTGTTCAACGGCCCGGCGATCGGGTCGGCCGGGTCGGTGATCGCGGGCCAGTAGGACGCGAAGATGTCGTACGTCCGCCGCCCGAGCAGGAACGCCTCCGCACGGCCGATCACCCCGACCATGAACCGGCCGAAGTCGTCGTCCCCGTACGGCGCCGACCAGCCGCCGTGTTCGAAGCCGCCTCCGGGATCCTCCTCCGGGCCGCCCGGGGCCTGGTAGACCCCGTCGATGGTGAGGAAGGTGGTGAGGGTGATCTTCATGGCGCTGCCCTTCGTTGCGGTGTCGCCGTGGTGGTCCCGTGGTTTTCGAGCCGACACATGCTTCGACTGCGCGTCCACCGGAAACTCATCGGTCCGGGAGCGATCCCTCGATCGATCCCCGACGATTCCCGCCCCGATCCACCCGCATGCGTCACCACCACACGCGATACGACCCTGCCTCACGTCCGACGAGGAGCCCGCGATGTCCTTCCCCGACGTCCCCGACGATCCGCAGAGCCTCGGCTACCCCGGGACCCGTTACCGCGGCGACTCCGGCGAGGTCAACGCCCGGTTCCGCCCCGCCGAGCATCCGCCCGAGCTGATCACCGCCGGTGCGACCTACCACTACCTGGCCACCACCGACTCCACCGACGGCGAGTACGGCCTGTACCGGGTCGACATGCACGCGGTGCCCAGCGGGCCCGGCACCCACTTCCACCGGACCATCTCCGAGTCGTTCTTCGTGCTCTCCGGCACGATCCGGTTGTTCGACGGCCGGGACTGGCGCGACGCCAGGGCCGGGGACTTCCTGTACGTCCCGGTCGGCGGTCTGCACGCGTTCCGGAACGAATCCGGCGAGCCGGCCTCGATGCTGCTCCAGTTCGCCCCCGGGGCGCCCCGGGAGGCCTACTTCGAGGGCATCCCCGAGCTGGAACACCTCACCGACAAGGAACGCGCCCGGTTCTTCCTCCGCCACGACAACCACTGGGTCGATCTCGGCGGGTAGGCGCGCGCTCAACCCCTCGTCGGCGGCGGTACCGCCGAGCGGCGGCGGATCCGGCAACCCGGTGCGGTGACGATCAGGCTCCCGGCGTGGCCGGTGAGCGTGCGGCAGGTGTCGGACGGGGCCGATTCGCCGGGCAGCGGGACGAACGCGGCCGGCCCCACGATCGGCAGCCGGGTGCGCAGCCGGCCGGTGCCGTCGGCGGCGTACAGCCGGCCGTTCATCGCGGCGAGGGCGATCACGCCACCCGCCGGGCCGAGTACGCGCCAGGGCGCCGGGGCCTCGGGGTCGGCGGGCAGCTCGGTCGCGTACACGTGGTGCAGTGTGTCCGCGGCGTCCACCACGAAGACGCCGCCGTCGCACAGCGCCAGCGCGAGGGTGCCCTCGGGCAGTCGGGCGACCGGGGTCCACGGCGCGGGCCGAGTCACCGGCCGCCGGCGCAGCAGCCGATCGTCGGCGCCTACCGCGTACACCTCCAGCGGCAGCGCACCGGCCGCCTCCCGCGCCGCGGCCAGGGCACGCACCGCCGGCGCGGCGCCGATCGCCCGCCAGGGCAGGTTCTGCCCGCCGGTGTCGCGGCAGAGCAGCGCCCCCTCGACGTCCACCGCGAACAGCACGTCCTCGCAGGCGGTGAGTGCGCGGATGTCGGCGGCGGGGCCGATCACCTCCCACTGCGGCTGTGTGGCGGCGCCGAGCCGGTCCAGCACGTTGCGGGTGACCCGGTCGACCACCGGATCGGCCAGCGCACTGCCCCAGTTGATGGTGCCCGCGTTGAACACCGTGCCCGCGCCGAGCCGGAACGTGCCCATCACCGCGTCGCCGCCCTGCCCGTAGCGCGCCCAGTGCCGCAGATCGGCGGTGGCGAGCACGACGAACGACGGCGGGGTGCCGTCGCGGCCGGTGGCGCGGGGGACACCCGTGCTCCAGTCCAGCTCGGCCGCGTCCGTCTCGTAGCCGAGCGCGCCCTGGGCGAACTTGTCGCCGTCCGCGAGACCGGTGCCGGTGAACACCCAGTGGTCGGTGAACCGGGCGATGTACGCCTCCTCGCGGATCACCTTCATCCCCTCGCCCCACGCACCCGCGCCCCGCCGGAAACTGAGCCCGGTCATCGTGTTCTCCGGCCGGTGCACCGGAGCGCTGGACCACTCCACGGTGACCCGCTCGGGATCGATCGCCGCCATCGGGTCGGCGATCGCGTCCCGATGGCAGACCATGGTGCGGCCGTCGTCCTCCAGGCGCATCTGCCACCACGCGGTGTTCCCGGCGAAGATGGCCAGGTTGCCGCCGCGCCGCACGAATCCCTCGACGGTGTCGCGCTGTTCCCGCGACCAGTACTCGTCGTGCCCGTTGATCACCAACAGCCGGTAGTGCGACAGGAGTTCGGTCCCGCCGTGCAGATCCAGGCCGGAGCAGAACTCGACCGGCCGGCCGGTGGCCCGCAACCAACGCAGCAGGCCCTCCTCCCAGCGCTCCGGCGGGGGCCCGCCACCGGGTCGGTCGAACGTGACCCGGGCGGCCCGGTCCGGCTGTTCGGCGTAGTACAGCCCCCGCCCGGGCACACCGGAGCGGTTGTACGCCTGCCAGGTGGCGAACGGCACCGACACCAGGATCGGCGCGGCCACCCCGGGCTGCGCCGAGCGGACCACGAACCAGACCTCGTGGTCGAGGGGTTCGTCCCCGGCGAGCGGGGTGCCGTCGTCGAACACGGCCCGGTACAGCGAGCTGGGCCAGTCCGGTGGGACGGCCAACTCCCAGTGTTCGCCACTCACTCGGGCCCGGGCCAGGACGTGGTCGGTGGTCGCGTCGACGATCGTGACCTCGCCGCGCACCGGGCCGTCGTCGGTCGAGGCCAAGTGGAAGCGCAGCCGGTCACCCGCCGCGACGGACGTGGCACCGGCATACGCCAGGACGCTCATGCGACCGGCTCCGCCACCCGCTCCGCGAAGCCGGTCAGCGCGCCGATCGGCACCTCCCGCCCGGCGGCGGCGCGTACCAGCAGATCCTCCAGCGCGACCAGATGCGCCTCCAGCGCGTGTACGGGCAGATAGGCGGTGTCGCCGGTGACGCTGACCACCAGCGCGTCGCCCTCGGCGACCACGTGCATGCAGTACCGGCAGGCGATGAACTCGTGTCCGCCCGCCGGTTCCACCCGACTGCGCGTGCGCGCCACGTCCAGTTCGGCGGCGGTCGGCTCGGGCCCCGGCTCCGGCGGCCGGTCCACCAGGCGCATGTCGTTGAAGCAGCAGAACGGCCGGATGGGCGTGCCGCGTTCGGCTGTGATCCTGGACATCAGCGCGTTCCACCGGTCGGGGTCGTAGCCCGCGCTGCGATACGCGCGCAGCGACGCCTGCCACGCGGCGGGCAGCAGGTCGGTGAAGCGCGCGGCGAGGTCCAGGTCGAGCACGAACAGCCCTTCCTGGGAGAGCGTGGTGACCAGATCGCGGCTGTCCGCCCGGAAACGGTTGGCGACGATCGGCAACATCACCGCGGTGTCCCGCCCGCCCGCGCGCGCCGCCAATACGGCCGCGCCCGCGAGCAACACCGCCGACGGGCTGACCCGATGGCGCAGCGCGACCGCGTCGGCGGCCCGGGCCAGCGCCGGGGAGACCAGGCGCACGGTGCGAAAACGCGGCGCCGCCGGTTCGGCGATCACGTCGGCGAACACCGTCGGCGCGATCCGCCGATAGTGCGTCTCCCAGTGCGCGAGCGCCGATTCGCCCCGGCGCAGGCCCGTGGTCGTGGACTGCTCGTGGGCCAGGTCCAGCGGCCCACCCGCCGCCGGGCCGCCCGCCGACCCGCGCCGGATCAGCAACCGCAGGTCACGGACCAGGACTTCGACGCCGTGCCCGTCCGTGGCCACGTGACACAGGGCCAGCGCGATGTAGCGGACCCGGCCGCCGTGCACCACCAGGCCGACCCGGATCGGCCAGGCGTCGAAGTAGTCGAAGCGGGTGGCGCCGAGGCGTTCGGCCACCGCCGCCGCGACCGTGTCCGCGTCCTCGATCAACGCCGCCTCGAACACCTCCACCGGCAGCGTGCCCACCGAGTGGCGGGCCTGCCGGGGCTCGCCGTCGGTGCGCACGAGACGGGTGCGCAACGCGTCGTGACGCTCCATCAGCCGGCCGAGCGCGGCGCTCGCCCGGGTCACGTCCACCGGCCGGCCGCGGTCGGCGATCGGCAATACGCGGGTCATGTTGAAGTAGTGGTCGCTGGGCGCGGTGCGCCGGATGGCCTGCCAGATGGCCCGCTGACCCCACGTCAGCGGCGCTCGGACCGGGTCGTCGGCGGAGACCGCGAAGGGCGCCGGCACCTCGTAGGGGGCCGCGACCGGCGCCTCGGCCGCGACCCGGGCTCTCGCCGACTCGTCCTCAACCATCGCCCACCGCCACGCCTTGCCGGGTCAGGTGCGCCACCAGCGAGTCCAGGTCCTCGACGAAGTCCAGGTCGGCGTCCAGGTCGAAGAACACGTCGAACTCGCCCTCCAGGGCGTCGATCAGGCGCAGGAAGGTCAGCGAACTCACCCCGGACGCGGTCAGCGAGCCGGTCGATTCCAACACCTCGTGCGCGCTCACCTCGCCGCCGCTCACGTCGGCGATCAGCGTGGCCACCCGTTCGCGCAGCGGGTCCGCCCTCATGCCGCGTCCCCCGCCAGTCGCCGACGCAGGCTCAGCGGCCGGATGTCCGGCCAGACCCGGTCGATGTGCGCGGTGCACTCCTCGCGGGTGCCGACGAATCCGGTGGGCACCCAGCCGGCGGGCGGGTCGGTGCGCAGCGGCCACAACGAGTGTTGTTCCTCGTCGTTGACAACCACGCGGTAGGTCTCCTGGTCGGTCTCGGGGTCGGTGGTTTCGGGATCGTTGCGCATCACGGCTCCTGGAGGTCGCGGACGGCGTCGGTCACGCCGCCGACGGTGGGTGTGTCGAAGAAGACGTCGAGCGGGACCTCGACGCCGAGGCGTTTGCGGATCCGGGCGGCGATCTGGGTGATGGTGAGCGAGTGGCCGCCGAGGTCGAACAGGTCCTCGTCCACGCCGATGTCGTCCAGGCGCAACACCTCGGCCCAGATGGCCCGCACGGTCTCGGTGAGTTCGTCGGCCGGGCCGCCGGCGGCACCGGACGGGTCGGCGGACTGGCCCGGTTCGGGCCGGGTGGGTGCCGGTTCGGGCAGGCGGGCCCGGTCCAGCTTGCCGTTGGGGGTCAGCGGGAAGGCGTCCAGGACCAGGAAGCCGGCAGGCACCATGGCACTCGGCAGGGTGCGGGCGAGGAAGGCACGCAACTCGTCCGGGGCAATGGGGGGTTGTCCGGGCTCGGGAACCACATAGCCGATCAGGCGGGCGTGTTCGCCGTCCGGGTCGAGCAGTCGGATCGCCGCTTGGGCGATGCCGGGGTGTGCGGCGAGCCGGCTCTCGATCTCGCCGAGTTCGATCCGGTGTCCGCGCAGTTTGACCTGCGCGTCGGTACGCCCGACGTAGTCGAGGCCGCCGCCGGGCGCGTGCCGGACCAGATCGCCGGTGCGGTACAGGCGGGCGCCGGGCGGCCCGAACGGGTCGGCCACGAAACGCTCGGCGGTCAGCCCCGGGCGGCCCAGGTAGCCGTGTGCGACGCCGTCCCCGCCCAGGAACAACTCGCCCACCAGGCCCTCGGGGACCGGATGCAGCCGGCCGTCGAGTACGTACGCGCGGGTGTTGGCCAGGGGCCGGCCGATTCCGGGCGCGGCCTCGGAGTCGACCTCGGCGTAGGTGGACCACACCGTGGTCTCGGTGGGCCCGTACACGTTGACCAACCGGCCCACCGCGTCGCGCAGTTCGGCGGCCAGCGGGGCCGGCAGCGCCTCGCCGCCGGTGATCGCGGTCAGCCCCGGACGGTGCAGGCCGGCCGCGAGCAGCACCCGCCAGCCGCTCGGGGTGGCCTGGACGTGCGAGACGGCGTGCCGCTCCAGCAGGGCCAGTTGCGCCGGTCCGTCCCGGTGCCGGTCGTCGGGCACCAGCACCACCCGGGCGCCGGTGGTCAGCGGCAGCAGGAGTTCGACCGTGGAGATGTCGAAGGACAGCGAGGTCAACCCGAGCCAGCGGTCGCCGGGCCCGGCGCCGAGCCGGTCGCGCATGCTCGCGAGCAGATTGGCCAGCGCGTGGTGCGGTACCTGGACGCCCTTGGGCCGACCGGTCGAGCCGGACGTGTAGATCACGTACGCCGGATCGCTCGGCGCGGGCCGGGTGGGCGGCCGGACCCGTCCGGGCTCGGTTCCGAACAGGTCGGGCCCGTTCAGGTCGGGGGCGGCCAGGACGAGCGGTTCGACGGGGGTGACGAGGCGGAGCCGGGCCGGTGCGGCGGGGGCATCGGGGATCGGCGGTTCGGCGGGGGCGAGGAGGTGGAGCCGGGCCGACTCCCCGGACACGTCCGGAACGTGGTCGGGCGTGAAGTCCGCGCCGGGGACGCCCGGTTCACCGCCCTGCGCATCCTCGTCCCGCACGATCGCCGCGATGCGCGCGTCCGACCGGATGAACGCCAGCCGTTCGGCCGGATAACCCGGGTCGAGCGGCAGATACGCGGCCCCCGCGGCGAGCACGCCGAGGACGGCGGCGACCTGTTCGCCGGTGCGCGACAGTTCGATCGCCACCAGGTCGCCCGCGCCGATCCCGGCCCGGTGCAGGCGTTCGGCGAATACGTAGGCGGCCGAGGCCACCTGGCGGTAGGTCAGGAACCGGCCCGAGCACACGACGGCGACCGTGTCGGGTGCGGCCGCGGCGCGCGCAGCGAACAACTCGACCACGGTTTCCTCGGCCGGATACGGCGTGTCGGTGGCGTTGTCGGTGTGCAGGACCCTGACCAGTTCCTGCTCGGACAACAACGGCAGGTCGCCGAGCGGCAGTTCGGGGTCGGCCAGCGCGGTGTTCAGCAGGGTGGCGAAGTGGCCCGGGATACGCGCGGCCACCTCCGGGACGAAGCCGTCCGTCGGTACGTGCAGCGCGCCGTCGATCCGGTCCCGGCCCTCGACCAGTTGCAGATGCGCGGTGTTGCGCGCGGTCGGCGGCAACACGATCCACTCGACCCGGGTCTCCACCCCGGGGAAGACCGGCTCGACCACGCGCGTGCGCCGCCGATAGCTCACGGTCAGCTCGGTCAGCGCGGTCCTGGGCCCGAGACCGCGCACGGTGTGGCTGTACGGCACGTCGCGGAAGGCGTAGATCGCCCGCAGTTCGGCGCGCAGTGCCCGGACGAACGTGCCGAATCCCTGTCCCGCGCGCGGTCGGGAGGAGACCGGCAGCTCATTGACGTAGAGCCCGACCCGGCGTGCCTCGACCGGGGTGCGGGTGGTGAGTTCGAGCGCGGTGCGCACCCGCGCGTTGCCGTAGCGGAACAGCAGCGTGTGCCAGGCGGCCAGCAGCAGTTCGAAGTGGGTGACGCCGAGTCGTACGGCCGTCTCGTGCAGTGCGTCGACCGTCTCGGGCCCGAGGGTGAACGGGATCGTGGTGCCCGGCGCCGGTTCGCCGCCGGCGCGCGTGGTGGGCAGCAGCCCCGGCAGGATCGCCCGACCGGGTTCCTCGCGGTGCCGGGCCCAGACGCCGGTGGGGTCGGGATGATCGGCCGACGCCGGTCCGGCCCGGAACACGTCGGTCGATCCCGGGCCGTCCGATGCCGGCGTCGCGGGAGTCCCGCCCTCGCGGGCCGCGCGGTAGGCCCGGGCCAGGGCGGCCACCACGATCTCCTTGGACGTGCCGTCGAAGATCACGTGGTGCGCGGTCACCAGGAGCGTGTGCCGGTCCGGCGCGAGGGAGAACAGGGTGAAGCGGGCGAGCGGACCGGCGTACAGGTCGAAGGGGCGGCCCAGTTCGGCCCGGATCAGCGCGTCCAGGTCCGCCTCGTCGGCCGGCACCCGGCGCATCGGCGCGGGCGTGGTGGGCACCAGGCCCGGCGTGCCGTCCGCCTCGCCGACCGCCGCGGCCAGTATCGGGTGCCGCTCGATCGTGGCGGCGCACGCGCGGGCCAGCGCGTCCGGGTCGAGCGGGCCGTCGAAGCGCAGCAGCACCGAGAGGTGGTAGGCGGACTCGGCGGGCAACGTGCGCTCGGTCACCCACACGCCCAACTGGGCAGCGGACAACGGCGCGAAGGGCAGCGTGTCGAGCCCCGCCCCGGGCTCGGCTTCGACGTGGGCGCTCGCGGCCGTCGGGGTCGGATGATCGTTCGGCGGAATACGATCGTTCCAGGGGATCTGATCGTTCGTCACAGTCATGGTCGGACCTCGTCGTCCAGGAGCCGGCGCAGCTCGCGCTTGAGGATCTTGCCGCCCTCGTTGCGCGGCAGGGATTCCCGGAACACCACGTGTCCGGGCAGTTCGTGAGCGGCGAGCCGTTCCATCAGGAACACCCGCAGCTCGGTCGCGGTCAGTTCGCCCCGGGGCACCACGACGGCCGCGACGGTCATCCCGAGCACGGGGTGCGGTACGCCGAACGCGGCCGCGTCCAGCACGCCCGGGTGTTCGTGCAGGGCGTCCTCGACCTGCAACGTGGAGACCTTGTACGCACCGGACTTGATCACGTCCCGCTCGCGGTCGACCAGGTACAGGAAACCCTCGGCGTCCAGGTAGCCGAGGTCGCCCATGCGCACCCAACGCCCGGAGAACACCCGGGAGTCGGCCTTCTCGTTGTAGTACGAGCGGGGCGTGGTCGGGGTGCGCAGCCAGACCTCTCCGGTCTCCCCGACCGGCAACACCCGCCCGCGGTCGTCGGTCACCCGCAGGTCGCGCAACGACGCGGGTCGACCGGGCGAGCCGGGGTGTTCGGGGTCGAACAACATCGTGGTCTGCGCGGGCGCGGCCTCGGTGGAGGTGTAGTAGTTGACGATCTGCGCCTGGGGGAACAGCCGGGCCAGGCCCACTGCGACCCGGCGCGGCAGGGCGGCGGCCGTGGAGCCGAGCAGTCGCACGCTGGACAGGTCGTGGCGGTGTGCCTGGTCCGCGCCGAGCAGTTCGACGGCCATCGCCGGCACCACGAACACGCTGCCCACCGCGTGCCGTTCGATCAGCCGGGCGAAGTGTCCAGGGGTGAAGCGCGGGGCGGCGATGGCGGTCGCCTTCGCGTCCAGCGCGTTGATCAGCATGGTCTGCCCGGCGTTGGTGCCCACCGGATACGCGTGCAGGAAGTGCGCCGAGTGGCCGAGCGGGCGGCGGCGCGCGTCCAGCGTGCAGCCGTACGCCAGGTTGGCATGCGTCGCGGCAACACCCTTGGGGGTGCCGGTGGTTCCGGAGGTGTACAGGATCTGCGCGAGGTCGCCGGGGGCTGGGGTCGGCAGGCCGCCGGCGGGGTAGGTCTCGATGTCCTCGACCGGCGCGGTCCAGGCGCCGGTGCCGGCGTCCGGCGGGACCAACTCGGCGCGGTGCAGTACGGCCGCCGCGCCGCTGTGCGCGAGCAGGTGCCGCACCTCGGCGGGGGCGAGCCGGTCCGACATCGGCACCGCGACCGCGCCGGTGCGCTGTACGCCCAGGTAGGCGGTCGCGTAGTCGATCCAGTCGCCGTTGCCGTACAGGAGCGCGACCCGATCGCCCGCGCCGATGCCGCGCTCGGCGAGCCCGGCGGCCACCGCGTCCGCGCGGTAGTGCCAGGAACCGAACGTCAACTTCTCGCGTCCGCTGAGGATCGCGGGTTGCTCCGGCTCGATCTCGGCGCGATGCGCGAGCAGCGCGGACAGGGTCTCCGGTGCGCGGCGGCCGGCAGGTGTCGGCCGGGGTCGGGTTCCGAAGCTCATCTCGACACCTCCGCGAGGGCGGGCGCCGACCCGGCGGCCCGGGTCCGGATCCGGCGTTCGCGTTCCTGGATGCCGACCTCGTCGTCGGCGGGAGCGTCCGGGACATCGCGGTCGAAGTGGGCAAGTACCGGCAGCCGCAGGCCGATCAGCACGAGGGCGAGCATTGCGGCGCCGAACACCAGGTAGAGCAGGCCGATGCCGCGTCCCTCGCCGTGTCCGATCAGCCGGCCCATCGAGCTCGCGAGCGGCCCGTCGTCGGTCATCAGCGGCTCGAACAGCTTGGCGCCGAGCGGCGCGATGATGCCGTGTCCGATCGGCAGCGTGGACCAGGCGACCAGGGTGTTCAGCGCGAATACCCGGCCGTGGAACCGCTGGGGCACCTTGACCTGGACGATGGTCGTGTAGACGCCGTTGACCAGGGACAGTGCGCAGGACATGCCGAAGGCGCCGATCCCGACCACCCACAGGCTCGCGTGCAGTCCGGTGAACGCGGACGCCCCGGCCAGGGCGGCGGCCAGCCACAACATGCCGCGCAGCCGTTGCCGGCGCGGACCGCCCCAGAAGCCCATCGCGATGCCGCCCACGATCACCCCGGCACCGGCCGCCATGGATACCCGGGCGGCGCCGCCGAGCGAGTCGAAGGACAACACCAGCGGCGTGGTGAGCAGGAACAGCGGGGACAGGAACAGGTTCAGCACGGCGAACCAGAGCAGCATGGCCCGGAAGCCGCGATGGCGCCACGAGTAGGTGAACCCGTGCTTGATCTCGGCGGTGAGCGATTCGCGCCGCCGCCAGGGGAGGGTGCGCGGGAACTTCACGAAGGCGATGATGGTGATCGCGATCGTGTAGCTGATCACGTCCAGGATCAGGATGCCGCGCAGGCCGATGCCGGCCATCAGCCCCACCGCGATCAGCGGGACGACGAACTGAGCGACCCCGCCCGCCAGTTGCACGATGCCGTTGGCGTGACCGAGGTATTGCTTGGGCACCAGTTGCGGCACCGCCGAGGCGTAGGCCAGGCGTTGGAAGGTGAGCGCGACGGACAGCGCGCCCAACAGGACATAGATGTGCCACGGATGCAGCGACCCCGAGACCAGGAGCAACAACAGCACCCCCTGGGTGCCGCCGGCCGTCAGGTCGCCGAGCAGCATCACCCTGCGCCGGTCCATCCGGTCCACGATCGCCCCGGCGAGCGGGCCGATCAGGATGCCCGGCAACATGCCGATCACCGCGTAGAGCGCGAAACGGCCCATCGAGCCGGTCTGGAGGTAGATCCAGATCGGCAACGCGAATTCGGTCAGCGCGGAGCCGGTGATCGAGACCAGTTGGCTGAACGCCACCAGGAGGAACCGGCCCATGCCGGGCTGGGGTTCGCCGCCTCGTGAAGCGGCGGACCCGGTGCGGTCCGGTCCGGGGTCGTCGTCCGGTGGTCCGGCGGTGCCGTGGAACCACCACGGGCCGTCCGCCTCGCGAGTGGGCAGCGCGTCGGTGCGGCCCGCGGCCACCGCCGGATGTACGCGCGTGATCACCTCGGCCAGGTCGTTCGCGCGGTGCTTGAGGAAGAAGTGGCCCGCCTCGTCCAGCATCACCAGCGCCACCCGGTCGGCGATGGTGCGCCACTCGCGGAAGCGTTCCTGGTAGAAGTCGGCGGCCGGATCCCGGTCGCCCATCACCGAGACGATCGGCGCACGCAGCCGGGGGCGGTTGTCGGACAGCGCCTCGGTGAAGTACTCCTCGGCCGCTACCGAGTCGCGTCGCATGTTGCCGATGATGAACTTCATCTGGTCGCCGTCCAGGTCCGCCATGTCGGCGCCCATCGAGGTCAGCCAGTTGGCGTACACCCGGTCGCCGAGCAGCGGTTCGAGCGCGGCCACCTTGCTCAGCGTGGACAACACCCGCCCGCGAGGGCGGGCGAACGGGAACTGGGCGCCGATGTACACCGCATCCAACTCACGGCCGGCCGACTCCAGTTGCCGCGCCACGGCGACGATCAACGCGCTGCCGACGCCGCAGTGGCCGTAGAGCGCGATCGGTCCCTCGACCCGTTCCTGGACCTCGGCGACGATCCGCCGCGCGAGTTCGTCGAAGGGCAGCCGCTCCTGGGTCACGCCCACGTCGTGTCCGGGGATGGCCACCGACCACAGGTCGTGGGTGTCCGGCAGCGCGTCGGCCAGTGGTTGGTACACCACCGCGCTGCCGCCACCGTAGGGCACGCAGACCAGGGACAGGGTGCGCCGCGCCACCGGTACGGGTTTGCTCAGCCGGTACAGCAGCTGCGCCGGGCCGCGTTCGGCCTCGGACAGCGTGGACAGGGCGGCGATCTCGCGGATCGTCTTGTGTGTGAAGACGTCCATGACGCTGACCGCCCGGCCGCCGATCTCCGGGAGCTGCTTGCGCGCTCGCGCGACCACCTGGGTGGCCAGCAGGGAGTGGCCGCCCAGGTCGAAGAAGTCGTCGTCGACGCCGACTTCGGGCAGCGTGAGTACGTCGCACCAGATCCGGGCGAACAGCAGCTCCGCCGGGGTGGTCGGCGGCGCGGCGGCGGCACCCTTGGAGCGGCGCGCGGCGGGCGCGGGCAAAGCCTTGCGGTCGAGCTTGCCGCTGGGGGTCAGGGGCAGCGCCGGCAGCGCGACGAACGCGGCGGGGACCATGTAGTCGGGCAGGGTGCGTTTGAGCGCGGCCCGGATGTCGTCGGCGTCGAAGTCTTCGGTGCCGCGATCCGGGTCGGGGTCCGTGACGACCGTGTCCGGGTCGTGGTCCGCGCCTCCCGTGCCCGAGTCGGAGTCCGTGGCCCCGGTGCTCGGGTCGAGGCCGGCGACCTCGGCGGTGGAACCCGAGCCCGGTCTCTTTGCCTTGCCGGCGGCACCCACGGCCCGCCCTGCGGCGGTGGGCACCACGTACGCGGTGATGCGCTTGTCCCCGGGGGTGTCCTCGCGGACTACCACCGCGGCCTCGTCCACCTCCGGGCGGGCGCGCAACGCGGCCTCGATCTCGCCGAGTTCGATCCGTAGGCCGCGCAGCTTGACCTGGCCGTCGATCCGGCCGAGGAAGTCGA
The DNA here is from genome assembly GCF_053618075.1 of Embleya sp. NPDC055664. NCBI lineage: Bacteria > Bacillati > Actinomycetota > Actinomycetes > Kitasatosporales > Streptomycetaceae > Embleya > Embleya sp. NPDC055664. Next base: position 204,466 of record NZ_JBSHGZ010000016.1, on the reverse strand, counting down.
GGGTGCCGTCGGGTCGCCACCGGGCGAGGTCGCCGGTGCGGTACAGCCGGGCGCCCGGCGCGCCGAACGGGTCCGGGACGAAACGTTCCCCGGTCAGGCCGGGCCGCCGGTGGTAGCCGAGCGCGACCTGGACCCCGCCCAGATACAGCTCGCCGGGCGTGCCGAGCGGCGCGGGTCGCATCGCCTCGTCGAGCACGTACACCCGGGTGTTGTGGATCGGCGCGCCGATCGGCACGGTGGCGAGCGGGCCCGCGCACTCCCACGCGGTGACGTCCACGGCCGCCTCGGTCGGCCCGTACAGGTTCGCCAGCGCACAATTCGGCAGCCGCTCGCGGAAGGCGCGGGCGTTGTCCGGAGCCAACTCCTCGCCGCTGCAAACCACTCGGCGCAGCGTCGTGCAGCGCTCGACGCCCTCCTCGGCCAGGAACACGGTCAGCATCGCGGGCACGAAGTGCGTCACTGTCACGCCCTGTTCGGCGATCACGTCGCGCAGATATCCGGCGTCCTTGTGCCCGCCCGGGCGGGCCAGGACCAGCCGGGCGCCCGCGGTCAGCGGCCAGAAGAACTCCCAGACCGACACGTCGAAGCTCGCCGGGGTCTTCTGCAACACCGCGTCGTCGGGGCCCAGTCGGTAGGTGTCCTGCATCCACGCGATCCGGTTCACGATGCCGCGGTGCGTGTTGGGCACACCCTTGGGCCGGCCGGTGGAGCCGGAGGTGTAGATCATGTACGCGACGTCGTCGGGTGTCGGTGCGGCGACATCGGCGCGAGCGTCGGTGCCGGGTGCCGGGTCGGGCCAGTCGGCGAGGTCGTCCAGGGCGATCACCGTGGCCGCGCAGTCGGCGGGCATCGGCAGTCGCCGGTGGCTGAGCAATACCCGCGCGCCCGAGTCGGCCAGCATGAACGCCAGCCGTTCGGCGGGGTATTCGGGGTCCAGCGGGGTGTACCCGGCGCCGGTGCGCAGCACGCCGAGCAGGGCGGCGACCAGCTCGGGGGAGCGTTCCGCGCCGACCGCGACCAGGTCGCCGGGGCGGACCCCCTCGGCGCGGAGGCGGTGGGCGACCCGATCGGCGGCGGCGTCGAGTTCGCGATAGGTCAGGGTGTGTTCGTCCAGGACCACGGCGGTGGCGTCGGGGGTGCGGGCGATGCGGTCGGCGATCAGGTCGACCAGTGTTGACCGTTCCGGGACCGGCGCGGCGGTGTCGTTCCAGCGAATCAGGACCAGGTCGCGTTCGTCGGGGTCGAGGCCGTCGAGGGTGGACACCGGTACGTCGGGCCGGTCGGCGAGTACCGCGAGCAGCCGACCCAGATGCCGGCCCAGGCGGGCGATGGTCGTCTCGTCGAACAGGTCGGTGTTGTAGTTGAAGGCGCCGTACAGGCCGTCCGGCCACTCCATCAGGAACAGTTCCAGGTCGAACCGGGTGCCGCCGGCCTCGAGGCCGAACGCCTCGGCGGTCAACCCGGACCCGGCGTCGGGGGCGTTCGCCGTGGCGTAGTTCTGCACCGCGAGCACCGCCTGGAACACCGGCGACCGGGACACGTCGCGCGCCACGTTCAGCTCGGTGACCAGCTGGGCGAACGGCAACTCCTGGTGTGCGTAAGCCTCCAGGCAGGTCTCCCGGGTGCGGTCGAGCAGTTCGGCGAAGGTCGGATCGCCCCCGGTGCGGGCGCGCAGTGCCACCACGTTGACGAACATCCCGACCAGGTTCTCCACCTCGGGATGCGGGCGACCGGCCACCGGCGAGCCGACCGCGAACTCGCGCTGCCCGCTGTGCCGGGCGAGCATGAGTTGGAAGGCGGCGAGCAGCACCATGTACAGGGTGGCGCCGCGCTCGCGGGCCAACGCGGCGAGCCGGTCCAGAAGTTCGCGGTCGACCTCGAAGGCGTGGCCGGCGCCGGCGAAGGTCTGTCGGGCCGGGCGTGGTCCGCGTGTGGGCAGTTCGAGTGGTTCGACGCCGGCCAGCTCGGTCCGCCAGTACGCGGTCTCGCGCAGCAGTGTCTCGCCGGTCAGCCGCTCCCGCTGCCAGATGGCGAAGTCGCCATAGGAGACCGCCAATTCGGGAAGTCGCGGCGCGCTGCCGGCGGCGTGCGCGGCGTAGCCGGCCAGTACCTCGCGGACCATGATCTCGCTGGACCATCCGTCGCTGACGCTGTGGTGCACGGTCAGCAGCAACACGTGGTCGGTGTCGGTCAGGCGGATCAGCAGGGCCCGGATCAGGGGTCCCTCGGCCAGGTCGAAGGACGCCGCGGCGCCCGCGTTGACCAGTCGCTCCGCCTCGGCCCGGTCGGCCGCCTCGACGCGTGTGAGCACCGACGGCAGGGTCGCGGCGATGTCCAGGCGGGGCTGTCCGTCCTCGTCCACGAGGTAGCGCGAGCGCAGGGTTTCGTGGCGGGCGACGAGGTCGGCCAAGGCGCGTTCCAGGGCGTCGACGTCGAGCGCACCGTGCAGCCGGCGGGCGACCGGGATGGTGTACGCGGCCGTGCCGGGCGCGAACTGCTCCATGAACCAGACGCGTTCCTGAGCGTAGGACAGCGGCGGCACGGTGCCCTCGGGCCGGCGCGGAATGACCGGGCCGGTCGGCACGCGGCGGCGCAGCCGGCGTTCCAGGAGTTCGCGTTTGGTCGCGGACAGCGGCGTGTCGCGCGCGGGGGACTCGGTGCTCATGGCTGCGAACGGTTCCTCTCGGCGGAGAGCAGCTGCTCGGCGGTGTCGTCGTCGAGCGCGGCCAGGTCGGCGACCAGAAGTTCCTCGACCGCGGCGGCGAATCCGGCGAGGGTGCGGTGGGTGAACAGGGTGCGCAGCGGTACGACGAGGTCGGTGGCGGCGGCTATCCGGGCGACCACGCGGGTGGCCAGGAGCGAGTGGCCGCCGAGTTCGAAGAAGTCGTCGAGCACGCCGGCCTTGTCCAGGCCGAGCACATCGATCCAGATCTCGGCGACCAGTTCCTCGGCGTCGGTGCGCGGCGCGAGGTAGCCGTGGGTCTGTTCGGCGCGTCGGTCGGGGGCGGGCAGGGCGCGGTGGTCGAGTTTGCCGTTCGGGGTCAGGGGGAGCCGGTCCAGCCGGACCAGTGCGCCGGGCAACAGGTGCGTGGGCAGTCGGCCGGCGAGGTCGGCGCGCAGTTCGGGCACGGACAGGTCGGCGGTGGTGACCACGTAGCCCACCAGTGCCTCGTCCCGGGCGACCACGGCGGCCTGGAGTACGCCGGGGTGGGCCAGGAGCGCGACCTCCACCTCGCCCGGCTCGATCCGGTAGCCGCGCACCTTGACCTGGGCGTCGAGCCGGCCGAGGAATTCCAACCGCCCGTCGGCGCGCAGCCGCACCCGGTCCCCGGTGTGGTAGCGGCGGGCGCCGGGCGGGCCGTCGGGGTCGGGCCGGAAGGCGGCGGCGGTGGCGCCGGGGCGGCCGAGGTAGCCGTGGGCGACGCCGGCGCCGCCGATCAGCAGTTCGCCGGGCACGCCGGGCGGCACGGGGTTGCCGTGCGCGTCGGCGACGACGGTGTGCGTGGCGTCGATCGTGGTGCCGATCGGCGGGCGTGCGGTGGCGTCGGCGGCGCCGAGGTCGGCGGTGGTGGCGATGACGGTGGTCTCGGTCGGCCCGTAGGAGTTGACCAGGCGGACCCGGTCGCCGAAGCGGGCGCGCCAGGCGGCGACCGCGCCGGGGCGAACCTGGTCGGCGCCGAGGATGAGCAGGCGCAGCGCGGGCGGCCAGGCGATGGTGTCGGCGCCGGTCTCGACGAGCTCGTGCCAGTAGGGGGTGGGCAGGTCGAGCACGGTGACGTCGGTTGCGTCGCCGGCGGCGAGTACGTCGGGCAGGGTGGCGTCGGGCGGGGGCAGGACCAGCGTGGCGCCGCCGGCCAGGGTCGGATACAGCTCCTCGACATGGGTGTCGAAGCTGAGCGAAGCGGTCTGCAGGACCCGGTCGCTCGGCTCGATCCGGTAGCCGGTGCGCATCCAGCGCACCCGGGCGGCGAGTGCGCCGTGCGGGACCAGGACACCCTTGGGGGTGCCCGTGGAGCCGGAGGTGTAGATCAGGTACGCGGGGGATTGGGCGGTGGGTTCGACGGGAGTGAAGGGTGTGCTCTCCGGCGCCGCCTCGGCGAATACCGGGGTGATCGTCGCGGGCAGCCCTTCGGCGAGCGCGGCATCGGTGACCACCACTCGGGTCTCGCTGTCCGCGAGCATGAACTCCAGGCGTGTGGACGGGTATTCGGGGTCCAAGGGCAGATACGCGGCGCCCGCGCGCCAGGTGGCGAGCATGGCCACGACGGCGTTTGCGCCGCGTGGGCACAACACCCCGACCACGGCGCCGGGTTCGACCCCTGCGCTGCGGAGTCGGGCGGCCAGGGCGTCGGCGCGCAGGGCGAGTTCGCGGTAGGTGACGGAGCCGTCGGGGGTGCGCAGGGCGATACGGTCGCCCGGGACCCCGGCGATGGCCGCCAGGACCGATTCGGCGGGCTCGTCGACGGGTTCGGGTCGGATGCGCAGACGGTCCCGGTCGGCGTCGGTCAGCAGCGGCAGCAGGTGTACCGGGGTGTCCGGGTCGGCGAGGGCACCGCGCAGCAGGGTTTCCAGGCGGGCGGCCAAGGAGATCGCGGTCGCCTCGTCGAACAGCGCGGTGCGGTAGCCGAAGACCGCCTCCAGGTCGTCGCCGTCGCGTCGGATGTCCAGGGAGAGGTCGAACTTGCCCGCGCGGTGGCCGCCGTCCACCTCGCGGGCCGCCAGGTCGGCGAAGCGGCGGGTGGGTCCGGTGTCCGCGTCCTGGGTGTGCACCGTGAGCAGGGTCTGGAACAGAGGGGCGGGCGCCGCCGGATCGCGGTCCACCCGCAGTTCGGCGAGCAGTCGCTCGAAGGGGATGCGGTCGTGGCCGTACGCGCCGAGCGCGGTCCGTCGGGTGCGGCGCAGCAGTTCGCCGAAGGTCGGCTCCCCGCGCAGGTCGGCGCGCAACACCAGGGTGTTGGAGAAGTAGCCGATCAGGCCCTCGTGTTCGACCTCACCACGACCGGCGATCGGTGCGCCTACGGCGAAGTCGCGCTGCCCGCCGTGCCGATGCAGCAGTGCCTGGTAGCCGGCGAGCAGGACCATGAACGGGGTACAGCGCCGGGTTCGCGCGACGTGGTCCAGGGCGGGGCCGATGCCGGTCAGGCGTCGGGTGTGGAACGCGGTCGCGGAGGACGGCGCGGCGGTGCGCGGGCGGTCCAGTGGGAGGTCGAGCGTGGGCAGGTCGGTGAGTTGCCGGCGCCAGTAGTCGACGGCCCGTTCGGTGTCCGGGTCGTGCTCCCGCTGCCGGGCGGCGTGGTCGAGGTAGGAGGGCAGTTCGGCGAAGAGGGGTCGTACGCCGTCGCGGTGCGCGCTGTAGCGCAGTTCCAGTTCGCGGCGGAGCAGATTGAGCGACCAGCCGTCGGCCAGGATGTGGTGGAGCACCACGCACAGCACGTGTTCACGGTCGTCGAGCCGGACCAGAGTCACCCGCAGCGGCGGTGTGGCGGCGAGGTCGAAGCCGGCGTTGACCCGCTCGGCGAGGATGCGGTCGGCTGCGTCGGCACTCGGCCCGGCCGGGTCCACGATCTCGATCGGGACCGGGCCGGGCGGTGCCACCACGGCGACGGGGCGTCCCTCGTCGTCGGGGAATCGGGTGCGCAGCGCGTCGTGTCGGGCGACGACGCCCGCGAAGGCGACACGCAGCGCCTCGATGTCCAGCGGGCCGGACAGGCGCAACAACCACGGGATGTTCCAGGCGGCGTCGCCCGGTGCGAAGCGGTCGAGGAACCACAGGCGTTCCTGGCCGAAGGACAACCCGCCGACCCGCTCCCCGGTGCGCTGCTCGGCGGCCCCGGTCGGCTCGATCCGCTCCCGGGAACCGGTTCGGGAAAGCGTGTGTTCGTCGTCCATGTCGACCCCCTCGCCACCATCGCCCGAGGGACGTCACGCGCCGACCGAACGGCCGTGCCGTCATCCCGTTTCCGCGATCCGACGCGCGCGTCGGCTCGCGGCACGGCGGCGCGTCGGACGACCTGTCGTCGCCCGATCGAAGTCCGCCCCCGTGGCGTGCGTCGGCAACGCTAGGAGTGCCATCGACGCAGTGTCAATGGTCTATACCAAACCGACTATTGGTCCAGACCTCGAATCAAGCGGAACGGAACGGACCGGCCCGAATACCAACCGGGTGTTAACGATCGGGATGATCGAACAGGCAGTCGGGCGACGGGATTCGGGGGCGTGAACTCGAGCCGGGAGCGGCTCCGCGCATCCGGGTCGGGCGCCGCGCATCCGGGCCGGAATCCGCGCATTCGGGCCGGCTCGCATCCGGGCCCGCTCGGATCCCCGCAGCCGGGATCGGGCGGGGGATCCGGGCCCGGCTCAGCCGCGGAGCAGGTCGATCAACCCCGTCCCGCTCTCGTGCCCGTCGGCGACCCGACGCTCCATCAGGGCCAGGTAGGGCAACAGCAGTTCGGGACTGACGCCCTGCTCGGCGGCGGTACGCAGGAGGGTCGGGGCGCCCGCGAGTTGCATCGTGAGCGGGGAGGCCACACCCGACACGTAGTCGTCGGCGGCCAGTTGGGCCGCCGTGCGGTGCGCCGTGGATGCCATCGCGGTCAGCCATTCGGCCAGCAGTGGGGCGAAGGCGGTCGGTGCGATCGCCTCCTCGCGCACCAGTGCGAAGGCGTGGGTGATGCCGCCGAACATCCCCGTCATCGCGCTGAGCAGGGCCACGTCGTACAGCGCGGCGAAACCGGCGTCGGCGCCCACGTAGCGGCCGGCCGCCGGCACGGCCAGGGTGTCGCCGTGGGTGTCGAAGACCTCCCGGGAGCCGCTGTAGAAGACGTAGCCGCCGGCCCCGGGTACGCCGATCATCGGCGGGATCGCCATCACCCCGCCCGCCAGGAAGCGGGCCCCACGCTCGGCGGCCCGGGCGGCGGCGGTGCGGGCCTCGGCGGGGGTGGTCGTGGTGAGGTCGACCAGGTCCCGACCGGCGAGGTCGACACCGGCCAGGGTCTCCTCGACCGCGGCGTGGTCGAGCAGGCACACCACGACCAACTCGGCCGCGGCCACCGCCTCGGCGGCGCTCGCGGCGACGGTCGCGCCTGCGGCGGCGAACGGCGCGGCCCGACCCGGGGTGCGGTTCCAGACGGTCGGTGGGTGTCCGGCGGCGAGCCAGGCGCGGGCCAGTGCGCCGCCCATGGCGCCCAGGCCGAGTACGGCGAGCGGGGGCTTGGGGGTGGATGCGGGCATGGTGGGATCGGTCGTTCGGGTGTCGGGTTCCATGCCGATTAGGCTGGTCACCGGCGTCCGGGCGGACAAGTACGCACTTGGAAGTGGGTACTCGTGCGACCCCGGCCGCCGGTACGGCCCGAGCGGCACCGCAGCGGGGGCGGCACGTGGGCGGCACGTGGGCGGTGCTCGGGCGACGAGCGGGCGGAGGACGGACATGACGGGCACGGGAACGGGAACTGGCACGGGCAGGAGCAGGGGCAGGCCGGGGGCGTACGTCTGCGGGATCGACGCGGCCATGGGGGTGGTCGGCGGGAAGTGGAAGGTGCTCATCCTGTGGGCGCTGAACGAGCACCCGTGCCGCTTCGGCGAGCTGCGCCGGTTGGTACCCGGGATCACCGAGAAGGTACTGGCCTCGCATCTGCGGGAGTTGGAACTGGACGGCATCGTGCATCGTGAGCAGTTCGACGAACTGCCGTTGCGGGTCGAGTATTCGCTCACTCCGCTGGGCACGTCGCTGAACGAGGCACTGCGACCGCTCGGCGCGTGGGGGCGGGCGAACCTCCTGGGCGACACGTCCGGGTACAGCGCCGACACAGACCGGTTGATCACCCTGTCCGTGGTCGCCGATCGCACCGAACTCACCGACCGGGAATGGGCGTTGCTTGCACCGCTCTGGCCGGCTTCCGGGTCGTCCACCGACCGGGGGCCGGGTCTGCGACAGGTCGTCGACGGTGTGCTGTACCGGATGCGGACCGGTGTGCGCTGGGCCGACCTGCCGCCCCGGTTCGGGCCGTGGCGGACGGTCGCCGCGTGCCGGCGTCGCTGGGTCGCCGACGGCACGTGGGCGGCGGCCGTCCGGGTATTGCAGGACCGCCTTCAGGCGGCCGGCGGGGACGACGCGGAGGTGCTGCGCGGTCTGATCGGCCGGCTGGGCGAGGTGGCCCGCCAACCGCGACCGCTGGTCGTCGGCCCGAGCTGACGCCGGCGTCCCTCAGCCCTGGCCCATCGTGTGGTGGGTGAAGACACGGTCACGGGCGGTGGCGACGGCCGTGGCCACCGCGCCGAGCAGGACCGCCTCCTCGCCGAGGCCGCTCGCGGCCACCCGCGGGCGCAGCGGGGTCAACTCGTGCAGTTCGGCGGTCATCGGGCCGAGCAGCAGGTCCGCGTTGGCGCCGATCCCGCCGCCGAGGACCACCAGTTCCGGATCGAGCACGGCGGCGACCGAGGCCACCACGTGGGCGAGCCGCTGCGCCTCGTGCCGGACCGCGCTCGCGGCCGGCTCCTCCGCGCGGCGGGCGGCGTCGAAGACGGCCTTCGCGGTGAGCGGCCCGGTCATCCCCAGCGCCCGCGCGCCGCGCACGACCGCGTCGGCGGACACCGCGTCCTCCAGCATGCCGCGTCGCGGCACCGGGCCGCTCGCGCCGTGCCCGACCCGGTCCGACGGGCGCGGGGACAGCGGCAGGAAGCCGATCTCGCCCGCCGCGCCACCCGCGCCCGGGAACAGCCGCCCGTCGGCGACGATGCCCATGCCCAGGCCGGTGCCGACGGTGACGTACACGAACAGCGGGCAGCCCGCGCCGGCGCCGCCGTGGTATTCGCCGAGCGCGGCCAGGTTGGCGTCGTTGACGATGTCCACGGTGGTGCCCAGCGCCGCCTCCATCCGGCCGCGCAGGCCCGGGCGGCCCCATCCGGGCAGGTTGACCGCGTACCGGATCCGGTCGGCCGCGCGGTCGTACACGCCCGGGCAGCCGATCACGGTGTGCACCACGGCGGTCGGCTCCAGACCGGCGTCGGCGACCACGGTCTGCGCCAGGTCGGTGGCGGTGGCCAGCATGGTGGCCGAGGTACGGGCCCGGTTGTGCCGGTCCTGCCGGGCCAGCAGCCGGCCGTCCAGGTCGGCGACCGCGACCCGGATCCAGGACCGCCCGACGTCGATCCCCACCACGTAGCCCGCCGTCGGATCGGGCTCGTACAGCAGCGCGGCCCGGCCCCGCGCGCCGGTTTCCAGGCCCACCGGTCGCACCAGCCCCGCGCGTTCCAGCGCCTCCAGGGCGGTGGACACCGTCGGTTTGGACAGGCCGGTGTCGCGGGCGAGTTGGGCGCGCGAGATGGGCGCGGCGGCGCGGACCCGATCCAGGAGTACCCGCTCGTTGTGACTGCGCAGTACGCCCCGGTTCCAGTGCGCCACGGCGGGCGCGTCGGGTTCCGGCGGGATACCTCCTGGGGTCATCGGCTCTCCGTCAGCGGCATCGAAGGTAGTCGCGCCACTGTAACCGCCACGGAAGGGCAAAGATGTGGCCTCGATCCCCGGGCGCTCTTGACGAGGATTAGTTAAGGAATTTTACTTAACAAACCGACGGCCCCGAGCACTCGGCCGCTGTCCGAAGTCCCTTTCTCCGCACCATCGTTCCGACCCCCGGCGTTCCCCCGGGGGTACCCCTCTGCAGGAGGTCCACGATGAGCGCCGGCCCGAGAACGACCACGTCGGACGGCGGATTCGTCCGCCGGATCGGCCTGTTCCAGGCGACCGCGATCAACATGAGCCAGATGTGCGGCATCGGACCGTTCGTCACGATTCCGCTGATGGTCGGCACCTTCGGCGGTCCGCAGGCCATCCTCGGCTTCCTCGCCGGCGCGCTGCTCGCCCTCGCCGACGGCCTGATCTGGGCCGAACTCGGCGCCGCGATGCCGGGCGCGGGCGGCACGTACATCTATCTGCGCGAGGCGTTCCAGTACCGCACGGGTCGGCTGATGCCGTTCCTGTTCGTCTGGACGGCCATCCTGTTCATCCCGCTGATCATGTCCACCGGCGTGCTGGGCATGGTGCAGTACCTGCAATACCTGTGGCCCTCGATGTCGCAGACCGAGGGCGACGTCGTCGGCGTCGGTGTGGTGGTGCTCGTGGTGCTGCTGCTGTGGCGCCGGATCGAGTCGATCGGGCTGCTCAGCACCATCATGTGGGTGGTCATGCTGATCAGCGTGGGTGCGGTGATCATCGCGTGCTACACCAACTTCGACGCCGACCTGGCCTTCACCTACCCCGACGGCGCGTTCGACATGGGCACCACGGCCTTCTGGCTGGCGTTCGTCGGCGGCCTGAACATCGGCATCTACGACTACCTCGGGTACAACACCACCGCCTACCTCGGCGCCGAGATCAAGAACCCCGGCCGGGTACTGCCGCGTTCGATCGTCTACTCGATCGTGGGCATCATGGGGATCTACCTGATCATGCAGATCGGCGTACTGGGGGTGACCGACACCGACACCATCTCCGGTTCCTCGTCGATCGGTTCGCTGGTCCTGGAGAAGGCGTGGGGCAAGGGCGCGGCACAGACCGTGACCGTGCTGATCCTGATCACCGCCTTCGCGTCGGTGTTCGCCGGCCTGCTCGGCGGTTCCCGGGTGCCCTTCGACGCGGCCCGTGACCGGGTGTTCTTCAAGCAGTTCGCCCGGCTGCACCCGCGCCACCGGTTCCCGACCGTGGGTCTGGTCACCATGGGCGTGGTGACCGCGGCCGGTTTCCTGATCGGAAACCACACCGACTTCAACACGATCATCGTGCTGCTGACCGCGGTGATGGTGATCGTTCAGGCGGTGTCCCAGGTCGCCGCGCTGATCGTGCTGCGCCGCCGGCAACCCGGGCTGCGCCGGCCCTACCGGATGTGGCTCTACCCGGTACCGGCCGTGGTCTCCTTGGTCGGTTGGATAGCGATCTTCTGCTACGCGGACAAGAATTCGCCCGACCGGCATCCGATCGAGTGGTCGCTGGCGTGGGTGGCGCTGGGGTGTCTGGCGTTCCTGATCTGGGCGAAGGTGGAGCGGACCTGGCCGTTCGGGCCGAGGGAGATCGACGAGGTGTACTTGAACCGGAACGAGGCGGATGTGGACGGCAAGGTCGATGGTGAGCCGGCACCGGCCGGTGCGGCGGCGAGCGAGGTCGGGCCGGGTGGAGCCGGTGCGACCGGCGGCGGCGTCGCGGAGCCCGCATGAGGGCGGTCGGCGGTGATCGAAATCCCGCTGCCGCCGAGGGATTCGGCGCTCCGGAAGCTCCCGCCGCCCTTCCCGCGCCGGAGCGGGTGTTCGCCCGCTTCGGCGCGGGGGTGGGGGAGTCGTTCGTGTGTGGCATCGACTTCGGTGGCACCAAGATCGCGGTGGCGACCGCGCGGCCGGACGGCACGGTGCTGGCCGGCGAACGGCTGGAAACCGACGCCCGCGAGGGCGCCGAGCAGGCGGTGCGGCGTGCGATGCACGCGGCGCGCGACCTGGTCGCACGGACCGCGGCCGATACCGGCGGGCACTGCTCGGCGGTGGGCGCGGTCAGCCCCGGAATCGTGCTGCCCGACCGGGTGTTGCTCGCGCCCAACGTGCCCGGTTGGCAGGATCTGGCGCTCGCGGCCACCTTGGCCGAGGGTTTCGACCTGGACCCCGAGCGGGTAGCGGTCGGCAACGACGGAAAGGCGGCGGCGCTGGCCGAGTCCCGCTGGGGCGCGCTGCGCGGCGCGGATCCGGCGATCCTGCTCACCCTCGGCACCGGGATCGCCGCGGCGATCGTGCTCGGCGGGCGGGTCCTGGCCGGGGCGAACGGCGCGGCGGGCGAGATCGGTTACCTGCTTCGAGACCGCGCGGACGTCGGATTCGGCGCCGGGCGCGCGCCGTTGGAGGAGCACACCGCCGGCAGCGGCCTGGGCAGGCGCGGCGGCGAACTGCTCGGCCGTGAGGTGGACGCCGCCGCGCTGTTCACCGACCCGGATCCGCGCGTACGGGCCCTGGTTGACGAGGCGCTGGACGAACTCGCGGTCCACATCGCGAATCTGGCGATCACGATCGACGCCGAACGCATCGCGATCACCGGCGGCCTGATGCGTTCCGCGCCGCGTGTGCTGGCCGCGCTGCGCGCCCGGATCCGCACCGCCGTGCCCTTCCCGCCGGTGGTCGTCCCGGCCCGCTTCCTCCAGGACGCCTCCCTGCGGGGCGCCCTCTCGCTCGCCGCCGAATTGCCCCGCCTGCCGACGGCCACCGCCGGGGCGACCTCCAATGCCGGGCGACCGTAAGGGGTCGCCTCGGCTCGATACGTGCTCGACGTGCCCGGAATCGGCCCGAACGACGGGGGAATTGCGGACCGGATCGGTCCGGCACGCGGGCCGGGAGCGCACCGAGTGCGCTCGCAATCCGCCCGGTACCCGTTCCGAATGCGCCCGGACCGCATTCGGAACGGGTACCGGGTTCGCCTGCCCCAATTCGACACCGGATCCGAATTCGGGCGCGGCACGCGCGATATGCGCGTCGGAATTCGTCCCCACCCGGACGACGACCGCTCCGAATTCGTTCCGGCGGGTGTGCGATTGCGGCCGATGCCCGGCGACTTCCGCCGGCTCCCGACAACGCGCGCCGCACGCCGGCGTTCGCATCCCGATCGAAATGATCGACCGATAAGACCCTTTCGTCTTGACAAGATGTGCGCCCCACCCGCACCATGCACACGCATACGCGCGCCATGGTCACCGCCTGTGTGCGCAACGGTCGGCGTGTGGCGGCCCATTCGGTGTGCGGGGGTAGGTGCGGATGGCCATCACGGTGGGCGACTACCTGATCGACGAAACGATGCACGACCGGGTCGAGGACCCGCGTACGCTGCCCGACCTGTTCGCCGAGGCCGCCGCCGCGTGGGCCGACGCACCCGCGGTGTCCGATGGGGAACACACCCGGACCTGGCGCGAATGGCGGGCCGAGTCACACGCGTTGGCCGCCGGACTCCAGGACCTCGGCGTGCGCCCCGGCGACCCCGTGGCGGTACGGCTGGCCAACTCCTGGGAGTTCCTGCTCGCGCATGTCGCGATCGCCGACCTGGGTGCGGTGATGGTGCCGCTGCATCTGGCCCTGGGCCCGCGCGAACAGCGGTCGTTACTGGAACGGGTGACGCCCCGGGTCCTCGTGCTGCCGGCCGCGTGGCGCGGTCGGGACGAACTCGGTGACGCACGTCGAATATCGGCGGGACTGGCCGTCCCCACCCGCCTGTTGGTGACCGGTGAGGTCACCGAAACGCCCGACGTGCGATCGTTCGCGGGGCTGTTGCGCGCATACGCCGGCCGCCGACCACGCCCGGTTCCGGTGCGCCCGGAGCAGCCGTTCGTCCTGCTGCCCTCCTCCGGAACCACCTCCACCCGGCCCAAACTCTGCCTGCACAGCCATGCCGGGCTGCTCGCGAACGCCGCGACGGTGGCCCGGGAGGGGCGGATCCGGGCGGACGACACGATCGTCAGCGCAAGTGCGTTCACCCACCTGTTCGGCCTGTTGTCGGTCCACCTGTCGGTGCTGGTCGGCCATCGTCAGGCGCTGCTCCCCGCCTGGGACGTCGAGACCTTCGCCGATCTGGCCGCCCGGGTCGACGCCACCGTGCTGTTCGCCGTCCCGGCACAACTGCGCGACGTGGTGGGCCGGACCGGGACACACCCACCGATCCGGCTGCGCGAGGTCCGCACCGGCGGCGCCGCCGTGCCGGGCCGGCTGGTCGCGGAACTGCGCCGCGTCGCCGGGGCCCGCACGATCGTCCAGTGGGGCATGTCCGAACTCGGGGCCGGCACGTACACCCTCCCGGACGATCCACCCGAGGTCGCCGCGCGCAGCATCGGCCGCCCGATACAGGACGCCCGGGTACGGGTGCTGGACGAGAGCGGTGCGCCGTGCGCGCCCGGCGAGGTGGGCGAGCTCCAGTACCGGGGGCCGCATGTGTTCCGGGGCTACCTCGGCGACCCGGAACTCACTCGCGCGGCGATGACCGCCGACGGCTGGTTGCGTACCGGGGACCGGGCCGCGCTCGCCGAGGACGGCACCGTGGTCTTCCACGGCCGGCACGCCGAGTCGATCAACGTCGGCGGGCTGAAGTTCGGCGCCGCCGAGGTCGAGGCGGTGCTCGACGAGTTGCCGCAGTTCGCCACTGTCGCGATCGGCGCGCGCCCGGACGCCCGGCTGGGCGAATACCCGTGCGCGGTCGCCGCGTTGCGCCCGGGCGCCACGATCGACCTGGACGGGATCCGGGCGCACCTGGCCCGCCGGGAAGTCGCCGAGTACAAGTGGCCGTTGGCGCTGATCGTGGTCGATGAGGTGCCGGTCACCCCGACCGGCAAGATCGCGCGCGGCCGGCTGGCGGAGCTGCTGGCGAGCCGGACGGGGGCCACCGACCCGGACCGGCCGATCGCGGCGGTGGCCGATTCGGAACACCCGCCCGACTCGGGCGACTTGACCGACTCGATCGAGCCCGCTCATTCAGTCGGTCCAGCCGACCCGCCCGACTCGGTCGGCCCAACCGACCCCGCGACTCGGGCGCCGCGATCAGCCGAAGCGCTCGCCCTGGTCCTCGACCTCACCACGGACGCGGTCGGTGCCGACCCGGCCGAACCCATCGCGCCCGACGCCACGTTCGGCTCGCTCGGCCTGCATTCGGCGGCTGCGGTGCGGCTGGCCCTGCGGCTGTCGGACGCGGTCGGGATCCCGTTGCCCAGCACGGTGGTCTACGACCACCCGACCCCGCGCGCGCTGGCCCGACACCTGGCCGCTCTCGGCGGCGAGGCACAACCGGACGACACCGCCGGGCCGCAGCCGGCCGCCGCAGACGACGACGAACCCCTGGTGATCGTCGGGATGGGCTGCCGCCTCCCCGGCGGGACCGTTTCCCCGGCCGACCTGTGGCGCGTGCTCGACGAGGGCCGCGACACGATCACCGAATTCCCCACCGATCGCGGCTGGGACGCGGCGCGGCTGTACCACCCCGACCCCGACCACCCGGGCACCTCCTACGTGCGACACGGCGGATTCGTCGCCGACGCCGCCGACTTCGACGCCCGCTTCTTCGGCATCGGCCCCGGCGAGGCTCTGGCCATGGATCCGCAGCAGCGGCTGCTCCTGGAAACCACGTGGGAGGCGCTGGAGCGGGCCGGCATCGACCCCGCGACCCTGCGCGGCACACCCACCGGCGTCTACGTCGGCATGATGGCCGCGGACTACGCGCCGCGCGTCGGCGAGGCCCCGGAGCGCTTCGACGGTCGGCTGCTCACCGGCAACGCCGCGAGTGTGGCGTCCGGCCGGATCGCCTACCAGCTGGGCCTGACCGGTCCCGCGCTCACCGTGGACACCGCCTGCTCGTCGTCGCTGGTCGCCCTGCACCTGGCCGGTCAGGCGCTGCGCCGCCGCGAGTGCACGCTGGCCGTGGTGGGCGGGGTGACCGTGATGGCCGGCCCCGGCTCGTTCGTCGAGTTCAGCCGGCAGCGCGCGCTGGCCGCCGACGGCCGCTGCAAGGCGTTTGCGGCGGCGGCGGACGGCGCCGGCTGGGCCGAGGGCGCGGGCGTACTGATCCTGGAACGACGCTCCGACGCCCGGCGCCTGGGCCATGCCATCCTCGCCGAGTTGCGCGGCTCCGCGGTCAACCAGGACGGCGCGAGCAACGGGCTGACCGCACCCCACGGCGGCGCCCAGGAGCAGGTGATCCGCCAGGCCCTGGCCGACGCCGGGTTGACCGCCGACCAGGTGGACGCGGTCGAGGCACACGGCACCGGAACCCCCTTGGGCGACCCGATCGAGGCCCGCGCGATCCTGGCCGGTTACGGCACCGGGCGCCGCGCGCCCGCACCGCTGTGGCTGGGCTCGATCAAGTCGAACCTGGGCCATACCCAGGCCGCCGCCGGGATCGCCGGGGTGATCAAGACGGTACTGGCGCTGCGTCACGGCGTACTGCCCCGCACACTCCACGTGGACGCGCCGACCCCCCACGTCGACTGGACGAGCGACACGGTTCGGCTGCTGACCGCCGCGACCCCGTGGCCGAGGTCCCCCGACCGCCCCCGCATCGCGGGTGTATCGGCGTTCGGAATCAGCGGCACCAACGCCCATGTGCTGGTGGCGGAGGCGGACGCGGCCGACGACGCGCCGCACGCACGACCCGCCGCGCCGGGCCGGCCCGTGCCCTGGGTCCTGTCCGCGAAGACCCCGGCCGCGCTGCGGGTACTCGCCGAACGGCTGGCCGATCACCCCACCGTCCGGGCCGACTGCGTGCCGGCCGCCGTCGGCCACACCCTTGCCCGCACCCGGACCGGCTTCGAGCACCGCGCCGTCGTGGTCGCCGACGAACCGGCCGCCTACCGCGCCGCGTTGCGCGCGTTCGCCGCCGGACAGGACACGCCGGACCTGGTCGGCGGGATCGCCGGGCCGGTCGGCGAGGCCGTGTTCGTGTTCCCCGGCCAGGGGTCGCAGTGGGCCGGCATGGTCGACGCACTGCTTGCCGAGTCATCGGAGTTCGCCCGCTCGATGGCCGCCTGCGATGCGGCCCTGGCCGAACACCTGCACTGGTCCCCGCTCGACGTCCTGCGCGGCGCCGCCGACGGTCCGCCGGCGGACGGGGTCGAGGTGATCCAGACGGTGTTGTTCGCCACGCAGGTCTCGCTGGCCGAACTCTGGCGCGCGTACGGCGTACGACCCGCCGCCGTGGTCGGACACAGCCAGGGTGAGGTGGCCGCCGCGTACATATGCGGAGCATTGTCGCTCGCCGACGCCGCCCGGGTGGTCGCCGTACGGGCGCGGGTGGTGCGCGAACTCGCGGGTGGCGCGATGGCCTCCGTCGCGCTGTCCGCCGTTGAACTCCGGGCCCGCGCGGCGCTTCGGGACGGCCGGGTGAGCATCGCCGCCGTCAATGCGCCGCGTTCGGTGGTACTCGCCGGGGACGCCCCCGAGGTGGACGCGCTGCTGGCCGAACTGCGGGCCGAGGACGTCCGGGTGGCCCGACTCCCCGTCGACTACGCCTCGCACTCGGCACACGTGGCCGAAGCCGAACACCGCCTGCGCGCCGAACTCGCCGGGATCACCCCGCGCGCCGGGCACATCCCGCTCTACTCCACGGTCGACCCCGGCCGGTTGGACACGCGGAGGATGAACGCCGAGTACTGGTACCGCAATCTGCGCCTGCCGGTCGCGTTCGACACCACCGTCGGCAAGCTGCTGGCCGACGGCCACCGCTGCTTCGTCGAACCCAGTCCGCATCCGCTGCTCACCCACGCCGTACACGAG
Source organism: Embleya sp. NPDC055664 (assembly GCF_053618075.1). Taxonomy (NCBI): domain Bacteria; kingdom Bacillati; phylum Actinomycetota; class Actinomycetes; order Kitasatosporales; family Streptomycetaceae; genus Embleya; species Embleya sp. NPDC055664. The sequence continues at coordinate 187,198 of NZ_JBSHGZ010000016.1, read as the reverse complement.
AGCGCGGAGGCGGCCGGACGGGACGTGGTGGCCGTGGGCAGCCTGCGCCGAGGCGACGGCGGAATGCGTCGGTTCCTGCTGTCGATGGCCGACGCGTACGTCCAGGGTGTGTCCGTCGATTGGCGATCGGTCTGCCCCGGGCAGGCGCGGGACCTGGTCGAGTTGCCCACCTACCCGTTCCGGCGGGAGCGGTACTGGTTGCCCGACACGTCCACGCCCGCCGGCCCGTTGCCGCCCACGCCCGACCGACCCGCCGACGCCGACACCGCCGGAACCGCCGACCGTATTGGCGCCCTCCCGGAAGCCGAGGGCCGGATCGCCGTGTCGGACCTGGTCCGGCGGATCGCCGCCGACGTGATCGGATATCCCGACGCCGACGAGATCCCGGCCGATCGTGCCTTCCAGGAACACGGGTTCGACTCGCTCGCCGCAGCCCGCCTGCGCCGCCGGCTGACCGACCTGCTCGGTGTCCGGCTGCCCGCCGCAGTCGTGTTCGACCTCCCCACCCCGACCCGACTCGCCGGCTACGTCTGGACCCGGGTCGTGGCCGCCGCTCCGCCTGCCGTGGCCTCCGCCGAACTGCCGGACGGGCTGGACGGGTTGGTGCGCCGAGCGTGCGCGGACGGACAGGCTGCCGTCGCCCTTGACATCCTCGCGAGCGCTTCGCGACTGCGACCCGCCTTCGACGCCTTTGGCGCGCCCGCGCACGCCTCGATCGACCGCACCCGGGCCCGGGGCGAGGCGCACCCGGAACTGATCTGGCTGCCCTCGGTGCTGCCGATGAGCGGGCCGCACGAGTACGCCCGCCTCGTGGCCCACTGGGCCGGCGTGCGTACCGTCCACGTCCTGTCCCAACCGGGCTTCCTGGCCGGCGAACCGCTGCCGCGCGACCTGGACGCCCTCGTCGCGGCACACGTCGCCGGTTTGGAACGCCGCGACGGTTCGGCGCCGTTCGTGGTGTGCGGCCACTCCTCCGGCGGGCTGATCGCCCACGCGGTGGCGGGCCGCCTGGAGGCGCTCGGCCGGCCGGCCGCGGGGGTGGTCCTGCTCGACACCTCGCGACCGGATCCCGACCTCCTCGCCACGGCGCTGCCGACGATCCTTGCCGCGCCCTGGGCCGGGTCCGGGACGGACGCCGACGCCGGAACCGACGCCCGCCCCGAGGCCGCCGACCCGATCGACGCCGGCCCGACCCGGCTCACCGCGACCGGGGCCTACCTCCGCATCCTGACCACCCGGCAACCGGAGCCGATCGGCACGCCCACGCTGCTGCTCCGGGCCGAACGACCGCTCGTCGGGGCCGCCGACTGGGCGCTTCCGCACACCCGCGTGGACGTGCCCGGCGACCACTTCTCGGTGCTCGACGCGCATTCCGCACCGGTGGTCGCGGCGGTCGAATCCTGGCTGCTCCGGCTCCCGTTCGACGCGGCAGATCGGTGACCACCCCCGTCCGCACCCCGTCCGCCCGTCGTACCACCGCACCGCCGGCTCCCGGCGTCGTGCGGCCACCCCTTGTGTCAGGAGCCACCCGGATGACCGAGCCCGCCCGGCGAACAGCCGTGGGAAACGCCCCCGTTCCGCCCACCGAGCCCGCCTTCCCCGACCCCGCCAAGTTGTTCGCCGACGTGCTCTTCGATCCGCCGGCGGGACCCGACGCGGCGATCGCCGGGCCGGTCCGGGACGCGCTGACCTATCGTCGGGTGCGGTGGCTGCACGAGCGCATATCCGGCGAGGATCCGCTCCTGCGCCATCCCGCGTACCTGCGCGAACTGCTCGAACTCGCCGCGATGGTCGACCCGAGCGTGTTCCACGTGATGTTCCTGCACCACTGCATGACCCTTGGCCCCGCGCTGGACTTCGGGGCGAGCCCCCGGGACATCGCCGAACTGGCCCTCGGCCCCTCGATCGGCGCCGCGCTGATGACCGAGGTGGGCCGGGGCAACAGCTCCGCCGGCATCCGCACCGAGGCGGTCTGGGACCCGGCCGGCGAGGCGTTCGACCTGCACACCCCGGACGCCGAGGCGAGCAAGTACCCGCCCAACGTGGGCCTTTCCGGTGTGCCCCGAGTGGCGGTCGTCGGCGCGCGGATCGTGGTGGACGGCATCGGCCGGGGCACCGGGCTGTTCTTGGTGCCGCTGCGGGACGAGGTCGGCCCGTGCCCGGGGGTGGTGATCACGCCGCGACCGCCGACCGGTCTGTTGCCGCTGGACTACGCGGCCGTACGCTTCGACCACGTTCGGGTTCCCGCCGACCGCTGGTTGCGCGACGGGGCCACGATCACCGCACCGGACGGCCATCACGACCCGCTCGACCCGGCGGCCCGCAGCCGGCGCAGCCAGGGCCAGAGCAGGTTCGCGTGGGGAGCGATCGCGACCGGGATGGCCGCCGTCACGCGCGCCGCGACCGCGATCGCCCTCGCCCACGCCCACCGGCGCCGCACGGTCGGCCGCTTCGATCCGGAAACCCCCGCGCTGGCCCACCGCAACCAGCAGCGCGCACTGTTCGGCGCCCACGCGGCGGCCTTGACCGCGACGGTGCTGGCCCGCGCGGCGACCGACCTGTGCTGGCGGTTGCCGGTGCACCGGGGGGCCGATCGGGGTCTGCCCCCGGCCACGATGCGCACCGCCTCGCTGCTCAAGGTGACCACCGATCGACTCGCCGAACAGGCCGTGTCGCGCTGTCGGCGGGCGTGCGGCGCGTTCGGCTTCTTCGCGGAGAACCGGCTGATCGACTACCAGGGCCTGGCGATGGCCTTCAACGCGGCGGGCGGCGACAACCAGTTGATCCTCCTCGACGCGGGCTGGTCGATGGCGACCGGCGTCGACTACGAGCCCCCGGCCGCGCCCGACGCACCCCACGCCCCCGACGCCCCTGGCCCCTCCACCGCGCCCCTCGAACGCGGCGGCTGGGCGGGCCTGTTCCGCGCCCGCGAGCGACTGCTGCACGAAGAACTCGTCGAGCGGCTGCGGATCGGCGCCGAGCGAGGGATCGACCCCTTCGTCCTGCGCAACGACTGCGCCGATGCCGCCGAGCGCCTGGGCGAGGCGCACGCGTCGCGGATCACCGTCGAGGCGCTGATCCGCGACGCCCGCCCGATGTTCGGGCACCGGGTGGCCGAGCCGGTGCTCGACGACCTGTGCCTGGTCCGGGTCCTGGAGGAAGTCGCGGCGCACGACGGCCGGCTCCTGGCCGCCGGTCTGCTCACCGCCGACGAGGTACGCACCCTGTCGGTCCGCATCGACGCCGCGTGCGCCCGACTGGCGCCGCACGCCCGGGCGTTGGTCGACCTGCTGGACGTACCGCCGGGCCTGGTCCGGGGCGCCCTGGCCGGGGACGACCCGATCGGCGACCTGACGACGTGACGCCCCGCCGCCCCCGGATCGGCCTCCCCGGGCACCCCTCCGAATCCCCAAGCCTCCACAGGGCGCCCCGCCCCGACCCGCGCACCTCCGCCGGGCCGTTCGGGACGCGCGCGCACCACCCCTCGGACCACGGACAAACGGAGCTTCGATGAACCCTGCACCTTCGACGGCCGTCCCGACCGGGATCGCCCCCGAGCACCTGTCCGATCCGGACGCCGACCGTATCCGCGCGTTGATCGACCACGTGTGCGGACACGGCGCGGCGGACATTCTCCGCGCCGCGCTGCCGCCGGGAGTTCCCGACGCGGTCGTGGACATGGTGTCCCGGCACTGCCGCTTCGACCACGCCGCGCTGCTCGTCTTCCCGGAGCGGCTCGGCGACCTGCTCGACCGACTGCCGCACTGGGGATTACGGACCACCGAGGTCGTGCCCAGCACCGTCGTTCGCGACCGCATCGCCGAACGCCTGGGCCTGCGCGCGGATTCGGTCGAGGTACACATCGTGCGATGCTCGCTGCCCGGCGACGGGGTCGCCGCCTGCGAGGGCCGCAACCTCGAACTGTTCGCCGTGGCACCGGTCCCGGGAGCCGACTTCGCCCGACTACGGGCCGAGGAGCGCGCCCGCAACGGCGAGACACACTTCGCCTTCCGCGTGGTCGAGCCGACCCCGGTCACCCTCCTGGATCTGCACGACCTGCTGGTGTCCCGGGACGAGGTACTGCGGGACGGCGGCGGCTTCAATCCGCACGAGGACACCTTCGTGCTGTACTTCCGCAGCACCGGCGAACCGGCCTCGGACCGCTGGCCGCGCCGCCTGGAGATCCTGGCCACCGGTTCGTATCCCGAGGTACTGCGGCGCCATGCGGCTCCGAACCCGGCGGCCGGTCGAGTCGGTTCGCCGGTGCACGAGGATCCGCCGGGCGAGGACCCGATCCGGGAGATGTTGCACCTGGTCACCGGCGCGTGGGTGACCCAGGCGATCGGTGTCGCGGCGCGGCTGGGCCTGGCCGACCACCTCGGCGACGGGTCCCGGTCGGTGGCCGCGCTGGCCGAGGAGGCGGGCGCCGAACCGGACCGCCTGGGGCGGCTGTTGCGCCTGCTGGCCGGGCACGGGGTGTTCCGGGCCGAGGCGGACGGGCACTATCGGCTCACCGAGCGCGGTGCGCTGCTGCGCACCGATCGGGACGGATCGTTGGCCGCGTTGGCGGACCTGTACAGCGGTCTGTTCTTCACGTCGTATCTCGGGCTGGAGCACACGGTGCGCACCGGCGAGGACGCGTTCACCCGGGTGCACGGCCGCGAGTCGTTCGAATATTTCGCGGAACACCCGGACGACGCCCGGCTGTTTCGGGAGGCGATGGCGTTCGGCACGATCGTCTTCGACGCGGTGCCGGCCGCCCTGGATCTGCCGCCGGCCGCGACGGTGGTCGATGTCGGGGGCGGCGACGGGGAGTTGCTGCTACGCGTGTTGCGCGAGCATCCGACCGCACGCGGGGTGCTCTTCGAGCGGGGGCATGTGGTCGACGCCGCCCGGGAGTTGCTCGCCGCATCGGCCGCCAAGGACCGGTGCGACCTGGTGGTCGGCGACTTCTTCGTCGATCCGCTGCCCGGCGGCGGAGACGTGTACCTGCTGGCCCGGATCCTGCACGACTGGGCGGACGCCGAGTGCCTGGTCGTGTTGCGGGCCCTGGCCCGGGCGATGCCGGTCGACGCACGCCTGGCGATCGTCGAACGGCCGATCGTCGAGGCGGGCGAATCGGTGTTGCCGCTGCGCTTCGACATCCAGATGATGACCAACGCCCGAGGCCGCGAGCGCACGGTGGCGGAGTACCGCGCGTTGCTGGCCGAGGGCGGCTTCGAACTGCTCGACCTGCGACCGCTGCCGCTGGACATGGCGGTACTCACCGCGCGACCGCGCCCCACGCAGGAGTAGGCACCGGACGCGCACGTAGACACCGGGCACACGTGCGGGCACCGGGCACACGTGGGCACCGGACATGCGGCGGCGCCGTGCCCCCGACCACGGTCGGGGGCACGGCGCAGAGCCACTGCTGTCACTGCCACCGCTGTGCGATGGTCACCCGGGCGCCGCCGCGGCCGGGCCGCGCGATCAGTTCGGGCGGGTCGCGCCGGCGATCGGCATGGTGTTGATCGAGGCGATCTCCACCGGCTTGCGCGAGTTGGCGGCGTGCACCATCTTGCCGTCGCCGATGTAGATGCCGACGTGGCTGATGCCCGAGTAGAAGAACACCAGGTCGCCGGGCTGCAGGTTGGCGATCGACACGTGCGGGTCGGCGGCGAACTGGTCGTTGGTCACGCGCGGCAGCGAGATGCCCGCCGCCTTGTACGCGGCCTGGACCAGACCCGAGCAGTCGTACGCGTTCGGGCCGGTGGCGCCGTACACGTACGGCTTGCCGACCTGCGCCTTGGCGAAGGCGACGGCCTGAAGGGCCTTGCTCGACGCGTTCGAGGAACCGCCGGTGGGCGCCTGGTTGCCCTTCGAGCCACCTGTGGCGGGCTTGGCGGCGGGCTTGGCGGCGACGTCGACCGACGGCTTGCTCGTCGGCTTCGGCGCGGTCTTGCCGGTGACCGTGGTCTTCGGCTGGACCTGGATGCTCGGCTTGGCCGGGGCCTCCGCCTTGGGCTGCGCGGGCGCCGAGCCGGTCAGCCGCAGGGTCTGGCCGATCTCGATCAGGTCCGGGCCGGACAGGAGCACGTCGCGGTTGAGCTGGTACAGGCTCTGCCAGCCGCCGGAGACCTTGTTGGTCAGCGCGAGCTGGGACAGCGTGTCACCGGCCTGGACCAGGTAGCGGGCCTTCTCCGCGGCCGTGGCGGCCGCGGGCGCGGCGACCTCGGCCTGGACCGGGGCACTGTCGACCGCGGCGGTCGGCGTGGCCGACAGCACGGCGGAGGCGCCGGTGGGGGCCTGGTCGGTGGTGGGGACCTGCGCGTGGGCCGCACCGGCGCCGGCGACCGGGATGACGGCTCCCATGCCGGCGATGCCCACCGCCGCGACGAAGCGGCGGACGTTGGCGGGGCGGGCGGCTCGGTGGCGAGCGTTTGCGGACAGCATGAAATGGGGTCCTCTCCTGTCGCCTACGAGGTGAGCTGTCGGATTCGGACTGGAGCAGCCCGGTCGCTTCACGCGACTTCACCCCTAGCCGTCACCGGAACGATCCCGGCCACGGCGATTCACCTGGTTCCCCCGCTCCCGTCGGATTCTTCGCTGTAGACATCCCGCTGCCGGCGACGGGATTCGGCGTACCGGCGGCAGGGTTCACCCGAAAGGTGAATCGGCGAGAAAGGTAGGCAATGCGATGGGGAGATCACAACCGAATCGCAGAGTTTGCCCGGAGTGTAAAGGCGGAATAAAGGCGACATCTCGGCCGGCTTCGGTCGGAAGCACCCGCGATGACGAGGGCATATCTCGGAGAGTGGCGTGACGGAGCGGTAACGGAAAATAGTCGAGATCCGTCACCGGTCACCGGAAATGAATTGCAACCCGAAGTCGGCTATATAATTTATGTCCGTTTTATCCATGCGGGCTACATCACATTCCGGGCATCGGGCCGGCCGCACCGCGCCCCCACGCCCCGGCACCATGTGAACAAGTTGTTCAACACGAATCATGCGACATGATCTGTTGACATCGATCCGTGTGTCTCGGCATGCTGTGACCATGCCTTCGACTCCGGACATGCCCGCGACCCCCGAATCCCACGATCCCTTCAGCCCGCCCGACCCCGAACAGGCGCGGGCCCGGCGGGTACACGCATCCCTGTTCCGGATCGCCGAGCGGCACGCGGCCACCGACGAGCAGCGCGCGCGGCAGGTGCATCCGTACATGCTCGGCCCGCACGAGGCGATCCGGCTGGTGTCGTTCCTGCTCAGCGGTATCGCGCAGCCCGCCGACGGCGAGCCGGCGGTCGACCACGCCGACATCACCGCCGCGCTGAGCCTGATCCCGATGGCCCGGGGCGAGATGGACGACCTGGAGGCGGGGCTGCTCCGGATGGCCCGGGGGCGCGAGATGACCTGGCAGGAGATCGCCTTCGGCCTGGGCCTGGGCACCCCGCAGGCGGCCCGCCAGCGCTACGAACGCCTGCTCGGCCGCACCACCCCCGAGTCGGAGGACGACCCGGCCGCCCGGGCCTGAACGCCCGCCGGGTCAACCCGCGAAGACCTCGACCAGGGACCAGATCGCCAGGCCGAGCATGCACACCCCGCCGATCCGCTGCACGGTCTGCAACGGCATGCGCTTGGCGATGAACCGCCCGGCGAGCAGCGCCAGCGCGGACACCGACATCAGCGCCGCGACCGAGCCGATCGCGGTGGACCAGGTGCCGTTGGTGGCGGCCAGGTTGGCGGTGGTGATCTGGGTCAGGTCGCCCCACTCGCTGATGAACACGGCCATGAAGGCGGTCGAGAACACCGCCCGGAACCCGGTGATCCGCGCACCGCCGCCGTCCGCGTCCTCGTCGTCGGCGCCACCGCGCAGCAGCATGAACGCGCCGAAGCCGAAGAGCGCCGCGGAGACGAGCTTGACGATCCAACCGGGGAGCAGCCCGAGCAGACCGCCCGCGCCCACGGCGAGCGCGACGTGCACGGCGAACGCGGTCGAGGTACCGAACCAGACGTAGAGCGGGCGCATGCGGGTGCCCATGGCGAGCGACGCGAACATGGTCTTGTCCGGTAGCTCGGCGAGGAAGATCAGCCCGAAGGCGGTCAGGATCGCCAGGAGGTCGAGGTGCATTCCGGGTGGCTTTCTGCGAGAGCCGGGCCCCGGGTCTTCACGAAGCGCCGCTCGGCGGATTGGAGGACCACTCGGCCCGGCACGACGGGGTGCGTCCGCGAGATTCGCGGACGCGTCGTTGCCTGGCCGAAGGTCTCGCCCACCCGTGATGATCGGGCCCGGCCACCGGGAACCCGAGGGCTCCAGCATGTCGACGACCGGTTCGCGGGGCTACTCCCCTTCGCTGGTCTGTGACCTTACCGCATGCGTACGACCCGCCCGAGCATCGCCGCGTCGGCCCGGGGCCGGCTCACGATGTCAGACAGCGGGCCAGCGACCAGCGCAGTTGCTCCTCGTCCAGCGGCGTGCCCAGGGTCAGCACCTGCAACATCGTGCCGTCCAGGAGCGTGACCGCCGCCGCGGCGGCGGGCGGTCCGAACCGGTCGGCCAGGAAGCCGCCGATCCCCTCGACCCACGCCCGCGCGAAACCGCGCAACTCGGGGCTGCGTGCCGCCGCCAGATACAACTCGTACTCGACCAGCGCCCGAGGGCGGTCCGCGAGGTATTCGGCGGTGAGCGTGGTGAGCACGCCGGGCACGTCGTCGCTGCCCCGGATCCGCGCCGCCCAGTCGTCCACCATCCGCACCGTCTCCGCCGAGGCGTACTCCAGCGCCGCGGCGACCAGGTCGTCGAGCGACGCGAAGTAGTACGTGGTCGCCCCCAGCGGGACCTCGGCCCGCGCCGCGACCAGGCGGTGCGTGGTGTTGCCGACACCCACCTCGGCGATGGCCTGGACGGCGCCGCGGACGATCCGCAACCGGCGGCCCTCCGGATCCCGGGTCGCGGTCAATGCGCACCGCCCAGGTTCAGCACCACCACGCCCGCGATCACCAGGGCCATCCCGAACGCCTTGAGCAGCGTCATCGGCTCGTTCAGGAACACCGCGCCGACCAGGGCGATCGCCACCGTCCCGAGCCCCGACCAGATTGCGTACGCCGTGCCCACCTGCAACTGGCGCAGCGAGAGCGTCAGGAGATAGAAGGCGCCGGCATAGCCGCCCAGGCAGGCCAGCGTCGGCCACAGCCGGGTGAAGCCGTCGGTGCTCTTGAGCAGACTGGTCGCGATCACCTCACACGAGATCGCCAACCCCAGGAACAACCAGGCCATGCGCCCTCCCCACCGAGTTGTACAGATGTACAAGTACAAATGTACTGGACCGGGGTGCGCGGTCGCCGGCCCCCGGCGGGCCTGGTCTTGGTGGTGGGTAGGCTGCGCCGATGCCCACCGAACGGCCCGAACGGCTCGATCCGCGCCGGTGTGCGACGGCCGCCCGATTGGCCGCGTGTGCCGTGGCGCTCCCGCCGTCCGTCGGCCGGACCCGGTTGATCGTGGTGGACGGGATCGGCGGCTCGGGCAAGACCACGTTCGCCGACACGCTCGCCGCGCACCTGCCCGGCGCGCCCGTGGTGCGGTTGGACGACTTCGCCCGGCCCGGCGACTTCTTCGGCTGGTTGCCGCGGTTGCGCGAGCAGTTGCTGGCGCCGCTGGCCCGGCACGAGGCGGCGCGGTGCGACATCTACGACTGGCCCGCCTATCGGATCGGCGGTTACCGGGAGATACCGGCCGCCCCGGTGGTGATCCTGGAGGGCGTCGGCGCGGCCCGCCGGGAACTCGATACGGTCACCGCGCTGCGCATCATGGTCGACACCCCGGCCGAGGTCGCCGCCGCCCGCACGCTGGAGCGCGACGGGCCGGGGCTTGCCTGGTTCTGGCGGTTGTGGCGCACGGCCGAGGCCGCGCACCTGGCCGCCGACCGTCCCTGGGACCGCCCCCACGTGCGCGTCGACGGCACGAGTGGCCGGCTCGTGCCGCCCGGATCGCCCGCCTCACCAGCCGAGGCCGTTGCCGGACCCGGGTGAGCCCGCCGCCCGGGGGAGTGGGCGGCGGGCTCGATCGGGCTACTTGCGGGCCAGCCGGCGGGCGGCGGTGTCCATCGCCTGGGCCCGGCGGTCCTCGGCCAGGTCGGCGATCTCCTCCGCGCTGGTGGTGTTCGCCCGCGCGTACTCCTCCGCCATCGCCTGCGAACTCGACCAGCCGCTCCAGTAGTTCTCCGTCCGGCTGAGCCCGGAGCCGTGTTCGAGGGCGGCGGTGTCGGCGGCCAGGGCGTGGGCCGTGTAGATGTCCATCATCCGGCCGGCGGGCACGCCGACGTGCGGGATGTAGCTCAGGATCTGCGCACTCGCGAGGGTCTGGTACTTGCGGTTCCAGGTCGCCTCGGTGACCCCCGCCTCGCGCGCCGCCACGATCGACTCGTCGCGCAGACCGTCCATCGTGCCCAGCGCGTTGAACGCCTGCCGGGCCTCGACGTCCATCGCCGGCAGTGCCCCCGGCGCCTTGACCACCGGGTGTGCGGCCAGCACGCCGGCGGCGTGCTCGACGGTGGCGCCGTGCATCACCGCGAACGCCTCGGGGTCGTTGCCCGCGCCGGTGATCACCCGCATCAGGTCCCGGTCGTGGAACATCGCCCCGTTCTGCCCGTCCTTGGCGACCAGTTGGTCGTACACGCCGTCGCCCATGCAGGACGCGACCATGTTGCCGACGCTGTCCCGCAGGTTGGCCGCGAACTTGCCGCGCAGGCCGTCGTCGCCGCCGAGCGTGGCGACCGTGTCCCGCATGATCTGCCGCATCGTCTCGTCGTGCGGGGGATGCGGGCCGCCGGGCAGTCCGTAGCCGCCGCCGGGCGTTTGTCCGGTAGCGGCGGCCTCCAACGCCCGGCCCAACTGGTCGAGTCCGGGCGGGTTGTACCCCTCCGGGATCGGGCCCGCGCCGGCCCAGTCCGGCAACCAGTGCCGCTTGAGCATGTAGCCGACCTCGCCGGGGTGCTTGGCGGGGTCGAAGAACTCCTTCGACGCCTCGGGGTTGTTGCCGAAGGCGGCCATCAGGCCGGTCATCGGGTCCAGCCCCGCCCCGTGTCCGTCGGCGATGTCGAGTCGGAACCCGTTGTACATCGCGCCCGACGGGGTGTTCTTCATCCATACGGCGGGATCGTCCCGCTCCATGGCGCGCATGTCCTGGCCGATCAGGCGCAGGAAATCGGTGTCCTGATGCCCGGTGTCGAGCAGGGTGCCCAGGAGTTGATATCCGTAGGGCCGAAACGAATACAGCCCGATGTCGGTCTTCTCCCGGCCGGCCCGCATGAGTTCGTCGACCCACGCCCGATCGACGTGTGGCCCGGGGCCCTTTCCGGTACCGGCGGCCAGCACCCGACCGAGGTCGGCCTGGATCGCCCTCAGGTCCTCCTGTAAGCCCTTGGGTGCATCGCCGCCGCCGAGCTTGGCGATCATCCCCGCCGGCCAGAGCGTGCCGCGTGGACCCTGTTGGTTCAGGAACGGGGTACTGAACGCCGGATCGTCGGCGTTGGCGGCGAGCAGGTTGCGCAGTTCGCCGCGCTCGGCCGGGCTGAGCATCATCAGTCGATTGACCAGGTCGGTCGCGCGGCGTGCGTCCTGGGCCGGGCCCGCGCCGACCGCCTTGCCGTTGAACCTCTTCGGATCGTCGCCGCGCGTGTCCGCGTTCAGCGCGAAGGCGGCGCGCTGGTCGGCGGCGGTGGCCTCGGTCAGCGCCCTGCCGATCCGGTCCGAGATGCCCTGCGCCGCCTCCTTGAGCGGTTTGGTCACCGCGTCGTAGTCGTCGGGGGGCAGGTTGCGCGCGTACGACGGCGCGGTCCAGTGCACGCCGCCGTTGTCGTCCACGGTCAACTTCTGGTCGGCCGCGTCGGCGATCGCCTTGGTCAGGTGCTCCTTGGCGGTCCTCAGGTCGCTCGCCGCGTCGAGCAGTACCGTGCGCAGCGCCGTCGCCTCGGTGTGCGCGTCCTCCATCTGGCCGGACATGGCCCGGAGTTCGCCGATCGCGGCGGTGGCCTCGGCGCCCTTCCAGGCGCCGCCGGTGAGCGGGGAGACCACGTCGCGGTCCACGTCGCCGTGCCGGGTGTGCATGCGGTCGGGCAGCGTGGCCCACACCTCGGCCGCGGTGACGAGCGTGCCCAGGTCGACGTCGCGCAGGTGGATGAAATCGACCACGTCAGCCTCCGAAGGTCGTGCAGACGGATCCCTCGGTGTTGCGCCATGTGGTCGCCGCGGTGTTCAGGTTCCCGGCCCGGCCGGCGAGGGTGTCGGCGACCGCGATGGTGCGGTCGTGCCACGCGGTGTGCGCGGCGTCCACCGCCTTGGCCAGCTCGAAACCGTCGAGCGCCTTGGTCACCGGTTCGAGTGCGGTGACGCCCTTGAGGCCGGTGGTGCGGAAGTCCCCCGCGATCTCCCGCAGTCGGCCGGCGGCGGTGTCCAATGCGCCCGGCTCGACATGTACGTCGGGTGCCTGCGGTGCGCAACCCGGGCGCGGGTCCGGCCTGTTCGTGGCGGCGAACGTACTGCCGTCCACCTTCACCCGGGGCAGCCCCGGATTGAGTATCGAGTCGAAATCGGTCGTCATGCCGTAACCCCCGAGTCACCGATGCGATACGCGCCATACATGCGCGATACACGGCCATCCAAGACCACCGGCTCGCCGTGATCAACCGATCCGTGGACATCGCGAGGGACGATGCCGGATCGGGACCGCGGGCGAGGAGTCGGCCGGAGCCGGTGTTGCGCCGAGCGGGTGGGTCGGGGCGCGGCGGTGGGCGAGGTGCGGGGGAATATGCCGTCCCGGGGTGATCGGATGCGAGAGGCCGGCGCCGGGACGTCCTGGATCGTCCGCCGCGCCGGCCGGCGTCACCCCCGTTCACCGCCGTCGAGACAAGAGATACGAGACACGAGACACGAGGAGCCTTCGATGCCCGACTTCGGACCACCGCCCGCGCGTTATGACGACCTGCGAGCGCTGTTCGTGAACTGCACCCTCAAACGTTCCCCGGAGGTCAGCAACACCCAGGGCCTGGTGGACATCAGCCGCGGCATCATGACCCGACACGGGGTCGCGGTCGACGAGTTCCGGGCGGTGGACCACGAGATCGCCACCGGGGTCTGGCCGAACATGCGCGAGCGCGGGTGGCCCAGCGACGAGTGGCCGGAGTTGTACGAGCGGGTGATGGACGCGGACATCCTGGTCCTGGCCGGGCCGATCTGGCTCGGCGACAACAGCTCGGTGCTCAAGCGGGTGGTGGAGCGACTGTACGCGTGTTCGAGCCTGCTCAACGAGGCCGGGCAGTACGCCTATTACGGGCGGGTCGGCGGTTGTCTGATCACCGGGAACGAGGACGGCGTCAAACACTGCGCGATGAACGTGCTGTACAGCCTTCAGCATCTCGGCTACACCATTCCGCCGCAGGCGGACGCGGGGTGGATGGGCGAGGCCGGGCCGGGGCCGTCGTATCTGGATCCCGGGTCGGGCGGTCCGGACAACGACTTCACCAACCGCAACACCACCTTCATGACCTGGAATCTGCTGCACCTGGCCCGGCTGCTCAAGGACGCGGGCGGGGTGCCGGCGTACGGCAACCAGCGGGCGGGGTGGGACGCCGGGTGCCGCTACGACTTCGAGAATCCGGACTATCGCTGAGGGACGGTCAACCCGGCGGGCGGGGCGGGTTCGGCGGGTCCGGTGGGCTCGGCAGTGCGGCGATCGTGTCCTCGGTCCAGGTACCGGCCGCGCCCGGGCAGCCGGCGAGGTAGCGGGCGGCGCGCCGGCGGGACCAACCGTGCGCCTCGCCGAGACCGGCGCTCAGGTGGTGCAGATATGCGGCGGCGGGAGCGTTCCACGGCACGTCGGCGCTGCGGGACGGCGTGGTCAGGGTGAGTATCGGCAGGCCGTCGGCCGTACCGACGCGGACCACCGTCTCGTAGCGGCCCGGGCCGAGGGTCACCCGCCCGGTGGTCGCCATGTCGTCGAGGTCGAGGTCGAGGTCGAGCCCGGGGGCGCGGTGCATCTCCTGCGCGGCGAGGTCGGCGAACTGCCCGAGGGTCAGCAGGTAGGCCCGGCCGGGTGTGCGACCCGGGTCCAGCGGGTCGTACAGGGCCATTCCGCCGGTCCATACCTTCGACTCGAGGGCGAAGTACATCCGGCCCGGTATCACCACCGGCCGCGTCGCGCGCGGTGCGGCCGGATCCCGGCATCCCGGATAGTTCCGGACGCCGCCGGGGGGCCGGCCGCCGCGCAGGTAACAGTCGAGCCGGGCGGCGTGCATGTTGGACCCGTACGCGACATACCACACCAGATCGGAACACACGTCCGGCAGCCTAGCGCGTGTCTTCAAACCCCCGCCGAGCTCCACGACGCCCGGCACCGCACCTCGCCGCCCCGGAGAAACAGGCGAATGGAACCACTGTGCACCTGCTTCTCCGGCACGCCGATGCACGGCACCGGACACCGCGGAGCCCGACGGGGGTTTGAAGACACGCGCCGGCGCGGCGTGCCCGGTCACATTCGCGGGGCGGGGCGCGTCAGTCGGATAACGCAGTCGAGTATCGGGAGGTGGCGGGCGTGGTGTGCGTGAACCGCTACGACCAGACCTACATCGATGCGTGTCGGGCCTCGATCGAGTGCCAGGTCGACACGTATCACGCACTGGCGGCGACGGGGGCGCGGTTGTCCGGCGCGGCCGCGACACGGTTCGAGAAGGCGCTGGAGGCGTTCGAGCCGGTGTTCTTCAACAACCTGGTCCTGGCCCTGGACCATTTCTTCGCGAACCGCAGCCGCAGTCTGGAGAAGAAGGACGGCAACCCCGTCAACGAGGTCCGGGTGCTGGCCAGATCGTTGACGGCGCACGCCGGTCGGCTGGTCGGCGACACGCAGATCCGGCTGGATCCCGCGCTGTCCGTCCTGGGATATCGGCTCGGCGAGGAGATCGCGCTGTGCGAAGCACAGTTCCTGCGGCTCGCCAAGGCGTACTTCGCCGAGATCGAGGCCAGATACCGCTGATCCGGTGCGCGGTCTCGGGCCGGATCGGGCCCGGCCTATCCGGCCCGGGCCGCCGCCACCAGCGGTCGTACGTCCCATACCTGCACGTCGGCGACCCGTTGACCCGGACCGAGCAGCGCGGTCAGGGTGCCGGCCAGCTCCGCGCCGTGCGGGTGCCGGGGCAGTACGACCACGTCGGCGCGCCAGCGGGCCAGGTCCTCGCGGGCCTCGCGGCGCTGGTCGTCGGTGATCTCGGGGACCTTGCCCTCGGACGCGACCCGACCGAGCAGAGCCGAGGTCGGGCTGTAGTCGGCGCCGTACACACCCACCCGGTCGGGACCCCATGGGCCGACGAAGTAGCCCTCCGCGAGCGGGAAGCCCAGGTCGGCCACGCTCTGCCAGTGCAGCGCGGACGCCTCGACCACGCTCGGCAGCGGCACCACGACCACCGACCCGTGGTCCACGTACGGGCGCCACCGTCCGTCGGCGAAGAAGGCCGGTACCGGGCGGCGGTCGACGACGTCCAGCGGGGTGGGCGCGATCGGGAGCAGGGCCATGGTCAGCACGCCGGCCCAGATCAGCCGTACCGGCAACTCGCGCTCGGTGACGGGTCGATCCCGGACCGAGGCCAGTACCCGATCGGTGGCCATCGCCAGCAGGACCGCGATCGCGGGGACGCAGACCATCGCGTACCGGGATTCCAGGATGGATTCGAACAGCGGCAGCTTGTTCACCAGCTGCCACGGTCCCGGGATGCCGGTCTTGTCGTGGTCGACCACGATCCGCAGGCCGAGCGAGAGCAAAGCCGCGACCAGGGCGGTGATCGTCGCCGCTCGGGCGACCACCTCGCGGCGCAGCCAGACGACGAGGAATCCGGTGAGGATCATCAGCGGCCAGCCGAAGAACGCGTTCTCCTCGGTCGGGCCCTCGGACAGCGCCGCCGCGCTGCTCCGGTCGCCGGCGAGGGAATCGCTCGCGTACGCGGTGAACGCGGCCAGGTCGTTGCCCGACTCGTGTTCGAGCGAGGAGTAGTGCTGCGGCCCGAAGAACTGCACCCACAGTGGATACGCCACCAGCGCGAACGACACGGCGGCGGCGATCAGCAGTCCCGTGCCCAGCGGTCGGGCCGCCGCCTGGGCCGCCTCGGGGCGGGCCAGCGCGTAGACGAACCCGAACACCACCAGGCCGGTGGCGGCGAACACCAGCGGTTCCTCGCCGATGAAGATCTGGAACGCGATCAGCAGCCCGAGCACGATGCCGTTGCGCACCGGGCGTTCGTCGCGCCACAGCCGGATCACCGCGCCGATGATCGGCGGAATCACGAAGAGCACGACGAAGTTCGGATGCGCGTTGCCGTGCGCGACGATCGGCGGCGCGAACCCGCAGAACCCGCCGGCGATCACCGCCGCCGCGCGATGTTGCACGAGGTGGCGGATGAACAGGCGGTACCAGGCGAACGCGCTCGCGGCCATGCCGCCGGTGAGCACCAGGGCCCACGTGCTGGTCGGGCCGAACAGCAGGGTCACCGGGGTCAGCGGTACGCCGAGGCCGAGCATGGCCGTGTTGGCCATCATGTTGACGCCCAGCGGGTGGTTCTGCAGGTCCGAGATCAGCGGATTGCGCAGGTCGCGCACCGCGTCGGCGGTGGCGTCGAAGAACCACTCCCACATGTTCTGGTCCTGGCCGGCGGAGGCCAGGTAGGCGTGATCGAGATCGGCCCAGAGGTCGTGGTAGAGCCAGATGGCGAGCAGGAGGAACCCGACGGCGACCCACCGGTCGCCGGCACGCACGCCGGGTATGCGGCCGCCGCGTATACCCCCGGCGCGCGTGAAGCGGGACGAGATGCGGAGCCGGGTCGCGACGGCGGCCATGGATCGGGTCCTTCCGGGGAGATTGCCCGCCATGAGCGCCCAGCGGCGAGAGGATCGCCGGCCATGGTACGAGGGCCGGGCGGCCGAGTGGGCACCGGGGTCGCCGCCGGGTGAATTCGCCGGCTCGGCGCCGGGGCGGCGGCCAGGATGGTGGGATGTCGATCTTTCTGGAGACGCCGCGGCTGGAGTTGCGGGCGTTCGTCGAGTCGGACCTGACGCATCTGGTCGAGTTGGACGGCGATCCGGAGGTCATGCGCTTCATCGACGGCGGGCGGCCGACGTCGGTCGAAGCCGTTCGGGAGCGGGTCCTGCCTCGGTTGCGGCAGGTATACCCGGCGTGGGGGCGACCGGGTTTCTGGGCCGCGCGGGAGCGGGACGGCGGGCGGTTCGTGGGGTGGTTCGAGCTGCGTCCGCTCGTCGAGGACGGTGTCGACGTGGTCGAGCTGGGATATCGCCTGCGTCGTGACGCGTGGGGGCTGGGCTACGCGACCGAGGGCGCGGGGGCGCTGCTCGACCGGGGTTTCGCCGAGCCGGGACTGCACGAGGTGACCGCGAACACGATGTCCGTGAACCAGGCCTCGCGACGGGTGTTGGAAAAGCTTGGCCTGACCCTGCGACGCACATACTTCGACAACTGGCCCGAGCCGATCGAGGGCTCCGAACACGGCGAGGTCGAATACACCATCACCCGCACCGAATGGCTCCACCGAACCCGGCCCACCGCCCGACCCGGCGCAACACCACCCGCCGCCCTCCGCCCACCACGGATCCGCCGGCCCGAGGGGCCGCGGGGCGTGGGAAGCTGCGTCGTGTGAATGTTTTTGTCGGGGTGCCGCTGTTTGTTGGTCGTGAGTCCGAGATGGGGCGGCTTGTCGAGGCGCTGGGCGAGGCCGACGGCGGGGAGCCCCGGGTCGTGTTGCTCACCGGGGAGGCCGGGGTCGGGAAGACTCGGTTGTTGGACGAGTTTTTGGCCGGTGCCGCCGATCGGTCGCAGCCGACCGTGGTCGCGGTCGGGGCCTGTCTCGAACTGGGTGCCGAGGGGCTGCCGTTCGCGCCGTTCTCGGCCATCCTGCGGGCGCTGGCGACCACGCTCGGCGACGACTTCGACGCCGTGGTCGGCGACCGCCGCCGCGAGCTGGCCTGGATCTCGCCGACGCTCGCCGCCGAACCCGTCGTGGGCCCCGCACCGGAGCGGGCCGGGCTGTACGAGTCCGCGCTGCGCCTGCTGGAGCGTGCCGGCGAGGACCGTACCCTCGTGATCGCCTTCGAGGACCTGCACTGGGCCGACTCGGCCACCCGCGAACTGCTCGCGTTCCTGGTCCGCTCGCTGCGCCGGGGGCGGATCCTGCTGGTCGGCACGCTGCGTGCGGACGCGATGGACCGCAGCCACCCGATGCGCCGCCTGGTCGCCGAGCTGGAACGCATTCGCTCGGTGGCCCGGGTGGAACTGGGCCGGCTCACCCTGCCGCAGGTGGAGAAGCACCTCACCGGCCTGCTCGGCGAGACGCCCTCGCGCGCTCTCACCCGGCAGGTGTTCGAACGCTCCGAGGGCAACGCGTTCTTCGTCGAGGAACTGGCCGCCGGCGTCCGCGACGGGCGGCTCACCGACCTGTCCGACACGCTCCGCGACCTGCTCCTGATCCGGATCGAACAACTGCCCGAACAAGCCCGCCGGGTGGTTCGGCTGGCCGCCGTCGGCGGCATCGGCGTGGAACACCGGCTGCTCGCCGAGGTGGCCGGTCTCGACCCGGACACCCTGGAGACGGCGCTGCGCGCGGCCGTGTCGGGGCACGTCCTGGTCTCCGACGCGGACGGCGAGGGCTACACCTTCCGGCACGCGCTCGTCGGCGAGGCGGCGCTCGGCGACCTGCTGCCCGGCGAGCGCACCCGGATGTACGCGGCGTTCGCCCGGGCCCACGACACCCTGGTGGAGCGCGGCGAACTGTCCCCGCACCGCGACCACGTGGAGCGCCGGGCCCGCTACTGGACCGCCGCCGGGCGCCCCGCCGAGGCGCTGCCCGCGAGCCTGACCGCGGCGGTCGCCGCCGCCGACCGGTACGCCTTCGGCGAGGCCCGGGAGCTGTACGAGCGGGCGATCGCGATGTGGGACATGGTCCCCGACCCGGAGCAGTCCACCGGCACCACGCTCGCGCAGGTCCTGGACGGCGCCATCGTCGCGGCCCGCTACGACAACTCCGGCGATCGCGAACTCGCCCTGCTGCGCCACGCGTTGGACCTCGTCGACGAGGAGCGCGACCCGCTGCGGGCGGCGCTGCTGTGGACCCAGCGGGCGAAGTCGCTGAACCGGCTGGGCCGCGGCTCCGGCATGGTCGAACTGGAGCACGCCGAAAGCCTGTTGCAGGACCGACCCGACTCGATCGAGTACGCGGGCGTGGCCCTGCGCAGCGCCCGCGCCCACTTCCTGGAGGGACACGTCCAGGAGGCCCTGCAGATCGCCCGGCAGGTCCTGGAGATCGCCCGCCGACTCGACGACCAGGACATGATCGCCGGCACGCTCCAGGCGCTGTCCTGGTTCCTGACCGGGTCCGGCGAGCCGGACGAGACGCAGGCGCTCGCGTACGGCCTCGAGGCGGTCCGCGTCGCGGAGGCGGCGACGGGCGGCAAGCCGGACACGCTGATCTACGTGCTCGGCAACTGGGCCTCCGTCCTGGAGGGCGTCGGCCGGCACGAGGAATCGGTCGCCGCGCTCCACCGCGCGCTCGACCTGTCCCGCGAACGCGGGGTGGTCCGCAACACCGGCGCGTTCCTCCTGGGCAACCTCGCGGAGAGCCTGTTCTCGCTCGGCCGCTGGGACGAGGTGGCCCGGACGGTGGACGACATCCGCGAGCACAACGCCGACGGCTGCGCCACCGGCCACGCCGAACGCATGCTGGCCATGACCCACCTGGTCCGCGGCGACATCGCCGAGGTGGCGGCCCCGCTGACCCACGCGCGCGAGAGCGCACGCGGCAGGCACCAGGAGGCGCAACACCGCATCCCGCAGTCCGGCGCCGCGATCGCGTTGGCCCGGGCGCAGGGCCGGCGCGCCGAGGTGGCCGAGATCCTGGACGCGGAACTGCGGGCCGGATTCGGCGTCGGCAACCAGCGGTTCGCCTTCCCGCTGCTGATCGAGGCGGCCCGCGCGTACGCCGACGACGAGCCGACCGCGGCGACCCGGGCCGACCTCGCCCGGATCCGGGCGGCCGGCGCGGCGCTGGCCCAGGACTGCGCGCTGGACCGCACCCAGGCACGCACCCTGACCGCCTACCTGGACCGCGCCGAGGGCACCGACAGCGTGGACCGATGGCGCGAGGTGGTGGCGGGCTGGGAGGCGACCACGCAGCCCTATCCCACCGCGCAGGTACAGACCGACCTCGGCGCCGCGCTCGTGGCCGCCGGCGAGCGGGCAGCCGCCGCCGACGTGCTCGGCCGGGCCCACGAGACGGCGGTGCGCCTGGGCGCCGTGCCGCTGCGCGAACGTATCGAACTGCTCGCCCGACGGGCCCGACTCGAACCGTTCGGCCGCGCCGGCGCGAGCTCGACCGCGGCCCGATCGGCGCACCAGGCGGGCGATCTGACGCCCCGTGAGCAGGAGGTGCTGGGCCTGCTGGTGGACGGGCGGAGCAACCGACAGATCGCCGAGACGTTGTTCATCAGCGTCAAGACGGCGAGCGTGCACGTGTCCAACATCCTGGCCAAGTTGGAGGTGGCCACCCGCGGCGAGGCCGCCGCGCTGGCCCACCGGATGCGGCTGCTCGACGACTGATCCGGCGCCGACGAACCTCGGCGAGCCGACACCGATCGTCCCCGGCGGGGTGTCCGGGGCCGGGTGCACGGGTTATACATGACCCGTCGATGGTTCGGGGGCAGTCGTCGGGGGGCGCTCATGGCAGGGCACGGGATACGGGTCGCGGCGTGCGACGTGGAGCGAACGGTCGGCGGGCGGACCGTGCTTCGCGGCGTCTCGCTGGTCGCCGAGGCCGGCGAGGTGTCGGCGATCGCGGGCGGCAGCGGGTCGGGCAAGACCACGCTCCTGGACACCCTGGCCGGGATCCGGCCGCCGAGTGCGGGCGAGGTGCGGCACGACGGCGGGCGGCCCGACGCGCGCGGCCTGGGCTATGTCCCGCAGGACGACATCCTGCACCGCGCGCTGCCGTTGGCGCACAGCCTGCGCTACGCGGCGGCGTTGCGCGCACCGGCCGACGAGGGGCCGGCCGACGCCGTCGAGCGCACTCTGGCCGCGCTCGGGCTGACCGCACTCGCGGATCAGCGGGTGGGCACGCTCAGCGGCGGCGAGCGCAAGCGGGCCGGCATCGCGGTGGAGTTGCTGACCCGGCCCAGGGTGTTGTTCCTGGACGAGCCGACGTCCGGCCTGGACCCGGCTGCCGCGGCCGAACTGATGGCCCTGCTGCACGAGTTGGCCCGCGCGGGCACCACCGTCGTGCTCACCACACACGCCCCGGCCGACCTGGCCCGCTGCGACCGGGTGGCGTTCCTGGCGCCCGACGGACGCCCCGCCTACGTCGGCGACCCCCGGGCGATGTGCGCGCACTTCGGCGTGGCGACCGAGGCCGACGTGTACGCCGCGGTGGCGTCCCGAGGGGCGAGCGTGGACGCGGGCCGTGAGCCGGAGCTGCTACTGGAACCAGAACTTGGCGCCCTGGAACCGGAGTTGGAGCGAACGGCCGGACCGGGCGGCAGGTCTGGCCGGGCCGCCGGATCGGTGCCCACATCCGATCACGCGGCCGAACCACGTCCCGCCGCCGCGACACCCGCGGCCGTCCGCGGACCGGGCCCGGCCCGCGGCGCCGGAAAAGCCGATCACCCGCTGCGCCAATGGTCGATCCTGGCCCGCCGCGATCTCGAACTGATCACCCGGGATCGCCTGACCGCCGCGATGCTGATCGGCTCGCCGCTGGTGATCGTGGCCATGTTCGCGATGCTCTTTCGCCCCGGCGCCTTCGACCCGCTCGCGCCGAGCCCGTCCGGAGCGGCGATGATCCTGTTCTGGATCGCGTTCGGCGGCTTCTTCTTCGGGCTGACCTACGGGCTGTTGCAGATCTGCGTGGAACTGCCGATCGTGCGCCGAGAACGGCTGACCGTGCTGCGGATCGGGCCGTACCTCGCGGCCAAGTTCACCGTGCTGTTGCCGATCCTGGTACTGGCCGACGTACTGCTGCTCGCCGTGCTGCGCGGGATGAACCGGCTGCCCGCCGCGTCCTGGAGCGTGTACGGATCCCTCCTGGTGACGCTGCTGCTCGCCTCGGCCGCGGCGCTCGCGCTCGGGCTGCTGACCTCCGCCGCGGTGACCGAAGTGGGCCAGGCCACGCTGATGTTGCCGCTGCTGTGTTTTCCCCAGGTGCTCTTCTCCGGGGCGTTCGTCCCGGTGCCCCGGATGCCCGCGATCGGACACACCCTCAGCTACGCGATGACCAACCGGTGGGCGTTCGAGGCGCTGGGCAGCGACCTGGACCTGTCCGGCCGCTGGGCGCACAGCCGTTCCCCGCTCGGACCGCCACTGCTCGCATCGTACGGCGACAGCTTCGACCATGCGCCGTTGCTCGGCTGGGCGGTACTCGCGGGCTGCACCGCGCTGTTCGTCGCCGCGACCTGCGTCGTGCTGGCCCGCCGCTGCCCCCGGGCCGGGTGGTGAGCGCGCGCGGGCGTGGTCAGCAGCGCAGGCGCGGGGCCAGTCCGTTCGGGTCGACGGGCCGGTCGCGGTAGGTGCGGACCAGGAAGTCGAGGAAGGCGTCCACGTCGGCGCGGGTGGACGGCAGGCCGAGCGAGACCCGGACCGCGCCGCCCGAGGGCAGACCGAGCCGGGTCAGATAGTCGTCGAGGGTGCCGCCGGACGCGGCGGTGCGCAACACCGCGCCGCGCAGCGTGCGTCGGCCGATCGCGAACGCCGCCTCGCCCGCGCCGGGATTGCAGAAGCAGCCGGTGCGCACGCAGATCCGCGCGGCGGCGGTGTCACGCGCCACGACCCGCTCGTCGACCACCCGCCCGGCGGCGTCCAAGACGTTGAGCGCCACCGTCGCACCCCGCTCGTCCGTCGTGCCCGGTCCGTACACCCGCACCAGCGGTTCGCCGCCGGGATGGCGCAACCCGGCCAACCCGGCCAGGAGATGCGCGGTCAACGCGGCGACCCGCTCGTGGATCGCGTTCATGCCCACCTCCTCGACCCAGGCCAGGCCCTGCGCGACGTCGGGGACGGCCAGGAAGTTGAGCGTGCCGTCCTCGTACGCGGACTCGTCGTCGGCCATGCGATGCCAGCCGCCCTGCGCGCTGACCGCCTCGATCGTGCCGCCGGCGAACCATGGCCGACGCAGTCGGGCCAGCGCGTCCCGACGGGCGATCAGCGCACCCACGCCGGTCGGGTAGCCGAACACCTTGTACCAGCTGACCGCGACGAACTCCGGTTGCACGACGCCCAGATCGAGCACGTTGGTGGGGGCGTACGCGGCCGCGTCGAGCAGTACGTCCCAGCCGTGCTCGTGGGCGACGTCGATCCACTCCAGGGGGTGGCGTACGCCGGTGAAGTTGCTCTGTGCGGGGAACGCGAACAGGCCCCGGCGGCGGGCCAGCGTGGCGCGTAATCGTTCCCCGTCCAGGCGCAGTTCGGGCCCGGACAGGCCGATGTACTCGGTGCGGGCGCCGCGGACGCGGGCATACTCGCGGATCCCGTTCACCGAGTTGTGGTTGTCGATCGGCAAGAGGAAGCGGGTGCCGCGCCGGAACGGGTAGGCCTCGCCGACCAGTCGGCAGGCGCCGGTGGCGTTCGCGGTGAACACCGCCGCGTAGCGATCCGGATCGGCGTTGAAGTGCGCCAGGATCGCCCGGCGGGTGTGCTCGACCAGGTCCGTGGAGGCGACCGACGCCGGGTGTTCGGAGTGCGGATTGCCGTAGGTACGGCCCGCCATGCGTGCGGCGTGCGCCTGCCACTGGCGGCGTGCGGCCAGGCCGGCGCCGGTGTGGTCGAGGTAGACCAGGCCCTGGTCGTCGAGATAGCCGTATTCCGTGCGGCGGATCGCCTCGAAGTCCGGCGGTCCGGCCGGCTCGGCGCTTCCCACGGTCCCCACCTCCCCCGGACGTCCGAGTCTCGCGCCCTCACGGAGCGCACGTCAACGGATGCGACCGCGTGTTCCGGATGCCCGTTCTCACCCCTGATGGCGGTTCCGCGCCAACCATCCTCTAGGGTGAGGAAAGGTAAGCCTTACCTGAACACAGGTGGGTCGATTGCCGCCGCACCGCGGCGTTCGGCCCGCGTCCCCCACGCGCCAAGGAACCAGCACCCATGCCGATACCCCGCCGCCGGATCGCCGCCGTCGCCGTGACCCTGTCCGCCGCCCTGCTCACCGGGGCCTGTGGCAGCTCGGACTCGTCCGACGGGAACAAGGGCGGCAAGCCCGCCGTCGCCGCCGGCGGCAAGGAGTTCGGCAACGCCGGTCAGGTCACCACGGGCCTGGGCACCGACGCGGCGCCGGGACAGTACCCGCGCACCATCCGTACCGCGATGGGCGATGTGGTCCTGAAGGCGCGGCCGAAGCGGGTCGTCGTGCTGGACACCGGCGAGTTGGACAACGTCGCCGCGCTCGGTGTGCAGCCGGTCGGCGTCGCGTTCACCGACGGCTCCCAGGAACTGCCCGCCTACCTGGAGGGCAAGGCCGGCAAGCCGGCCAAGGTCGGCACGATCAACAGCCTCAACCTCGAGGCGATCGAGAACCTGAAGCCCGACCTGATCCTGGGCAGCAAGCTGCGCGCGGAACAGCAGTACGCCACGCTGGCCAAGATCGCGCCGACCGTGTTCTCCGTGCGCCCCGGCTACACCTGGAAGGAGAACTTCCTGCTCAACGCCGCGGCCCTGGACAAGACCGCCGAGGCGAAGCAGCAGCTGGACGCCTACCAGGCTCGGGCGAAGGCGCTCGGCGAGAAGCTGGGTCCGAACAAGCCGACCATTTCGATGGTGCGGTTCATGCCGGGCAAGATCCGCCTGTACGCGAACAAGTCGCTGATCGGCACGGTGCTCCAGGACGTCGGCCTGCCGCGCCCGGCCAACCAGAACATCGACGACCTGGCCGTGGAGCTGTCCGAGGAGCGCATCACCGAGGCGGACGCCGACCGGATCTTCGTCGGCACCTACGGCCCGGCGGACAAGACCGCGCAGGGCAGGGTCACCGACAACCCGCTGTGGAAGAAGCTCGGCGCGGTGGAGAAGGGCAAGGCCGTCACGGTCCCCGACGAGACCTGGTACCTCGGCCTGGGCGTGGTCGCGGCGAACTCGATCCTGGGCGACCTGGAGAAGAACCTGGCCGGCTGAGGCCGCGCGCGGTGGGGACCGGGCCGATGTCAGGCCGGTCCCAGCGCGTGTCTTCGAACCCCCGTCGGGCTCCGCGGCGTGAGCGCAGCGAGGAGCCCGAAGGGCGGATGCCGTGCATCGGTGTGCCGGAGAAGCAGGTGCATAGTGGTTCTATTCGCCTGTTTCTCCGGGGCGGCGAGGTGCGGTGCCGGGCGTCGTGGAGTTCGGCGGGGGTTCGAAGACACGCGCCAGCGGTTCGCGGGCCGCGTACGTCAGCAGGCCGGCGATGCCGGCGGCCGGGCCGTGTGCGCGGCGCCAGTGCTCGTCGTGTTCGGTCAGTGCCGCGAACAGGCGCTGCCACGAGCGGTCCTCGGTGCCCAGCAGGTCGACGGCCAGTACGGCGACCTCCACGTATGCCGCGTCGACCGCCGCGCGCACCGGCCCGGCCAGGTCGACCCGGGTCCGGGCGTCGGCGAGGTAGCGCAGCGCCCGTTCCGCGTGGCCGACCTCGTGCACCAGGTCATGGCCGGTCAACAGGCCCGCCTCGACCAGGCGTTCCACCTCCGCGTGCCACTCGGCGGTGCCGCCGTCGGGCACCACCAGCGCGGTGACGGCGCGGGCGGTGCGCGGGCCGCGCCGGGCCGCGGCGAACGCCTCCGCCGGATGCAGGTCGGCCAGCATCGACAGGACGATCTCGTCGGGCGCGTCCGGTCGGGTCGCGAGCGCGTGCCGCACCCCCGCCGGCCACGGCTCACGGGCGTGCTCGCGCGCCAGCAGCGCCCAGTCGCGTCGGTACGGCCGATCCAGGACCCGCTCCGCGTCCGGCAGCCGCCGGCACCCGCGCAGCCGGGCCACCAGCCGGGCCGGCGACGACTCCCGCTCGACCCGCTCACTCAGCACCGCCAGCCCGGCGTCGAGCGCGGCGCGCGCCGGCGGGGACAGGTCGAGCCCGGCCCGCCCCCCGGCCGGCGGGGCGTCGAGCGCGCGATCGTGCGCCTCCAGGGCCTTGCCGGCGATCCCGGCGGCGCCGCTGCCGAGGAGGCCGCGATCGATCACCGCGCGTAGCCGGTGCGCGCCGCCGAAGCGCAACATGTTGTGGGCCGCGAGTAGTTGGTCGAGCAGGGACAACTTCCCGGACATCGCCGCCAGGGCCGGTTCGACCACGTCCGCGTCGGCCGCCTCGACGGTGACCCGCAGCGCGTCCACCCAATACGCCGAGAACACACCGGGTTCGAGCAGCCGGGCCCGCAGCGCGGCGGACAGCGGCCGGGGGTCGTCCGCCG
Source organism: Embleya sp. NPDC055664 (assembly GCF_053618075.1). Taxonomy (NCBI): domain Bacteria; kingdom Bacillati; phylum Actinomycetota; class Actinomycetes; order Kitasatosporales; family Streptomycetaceae; genus Embleya; species Embleya sp. NPDC055664. The sequence continues at coordinate 160,760 of NZ_JBSHGZ010000016.1, read as the reverse complement.
CCCGGGCCAGGATCCGCCGCCGCTCCGCGACGTCGCCGCGCCGCTTCACATCGCCGTACAGCCGGTCGTCCAGCGCCGGATCGCGCCGGGCCAGCAGGCGTTCGCGCACGTGTCGGGTGTGCGATGAGCGGGCCTCGCCCTCGGCCAGGATCAGCGCGGGCTCGACGTCGGTCAGGCCGAGCACGTACTCGACCAGGTCGGCGGTGACATGCCGACCCCGCTCGGCGTCGCGGGCCAGGATGCTCGGCGCGCCGGGCGCAAGCAGCGGCAGGACGGCGCGCAGCACCCGCACGTCGGCGTAGACGAGCAGGGCCGATCCGGCGTCGGAGAGCACCGGGGGCGGTCCGTCCCCCGGCGGCTCCGGCGCGCCGGCGGCGACCCGCTCAAGCAGCTTGGGCAGTGGCAGTTCGCTGCCGTCGCTGTCCATCACCGCCAGTGCGGCGAGCCAGCGGCGCGGGTCGTGGCCGAGGTGTTCGGCGAGCAGCGCGCGCACCGCCCGGGTCAGCGGTTCCCGGGCGAGCTGGGAGAACTCGCCCGGCCGCGCGGCGCTCAACGCCCGGGCGGGGGTGCCGGCGATCAACTCGGCGGGGCCGACCAGCCCGGCGCGGTAGCGCACCGAGGCCGAGGCGCCGGCGCGGAAGCCGACCGGATCGCGCCGGGCCAACCGCTCGCGCGGCAGATCCACGGGAGCCGCCGCGCAGGCCGCGCGCAGCCAGTCCGGGTGGGCCAGCCCGGGTACATCCGCCTCCGGGGTCTCCGCGAAGACCGTGAGCACGGCCGGATCGGTGGGGATCGGCGCGCCAGGCACCATCGACCGCAGCAGATGCGCGGCGGCCAGCGCACAACCCCGGTCCGGGGCGCCGCGTCGCCCGCACCGGGTCGGCAACGTCGGCCCGACCCGCTCGGGGGTGCGCGACGCCGGTGGGGACGTTGCCAGTTCGCGCGCCGATTCGGCGATCTCGGCGTCGTCGGCGGCGCGTTGTTCGGGCCCGGGCGGCGGTCCGGCGGCCTGGGCGGCGACGTCGATCAGCTCGCCGACGGTGCCGGCGAACGAGTCGAGCAGGCTCAGCGCGATCACGCTCGCCTCGACGTGCCCGGCGAGCCGGGTCCGCACCAGCGCGCCGATCCGGGCCCGGACCGGTGCGGCGACGGTGTCCCGGGTCAGCTTGGGCAGTGCGCGCAACACCTCGCCGGCCGGGCGGGCGGTGTCCACCAGGCGTATCGGGTCCAGGAGTTCGTGCTCGACGCAGTCGTTCACCCAGCCGGCGTCGGTGCGGTGGAAGGCGACCTCGCGCAGCCGATCGATCGGCTCGCGGTTCAGGTCCTCGGCGGTCGTCCCGCAGGCGCGGTTGACCACCGCGAGGCGCAGCAGGCGGGCCGGTTCGCCGACGGCGTCCTCGTGGCGCAGGAGTTCGTCGATCGACTCGGGCGCGAAGGGCGTCTCGCGATGCCGGGCGATCAGGCGCGGCAGGTCGTACGCGTACGGCTCGTGCACCAGCGTGGCCAGGAGCCGGCGGGTGGCGTTGCGCCCGCGTGCGCCGGCCAGCACGTTCGGCAGTGCGTCGGGGTCCTCGTACGGGATGCGCACCGCGCCCAACCGGCCCGGCCCGGCCGCGGATTCGAGGTGGTCCGGGAGGGCGTCGGCCCGGTGGGGCCCGAGTCCGCCGATCAGTTCCACCAGGCGTCGGGCCGCGTCGGGGCCGCCGCGTCGCCACACCTTCAGGAACGCGAATGCCCGCGCGTCGGCGGAGGGGAATGCGTACAGCGCGGCGTGCACCAGCTCCGGGTCGCCGCTGACCACCAGCGGGGTGAGCCGGCGCTGGTCCGAGCAGTCGAGCAGTTCGGCGCGCAACGCCTGGTCCAGCGGCACCGGTTCGGTCCGACCCGCGGTACGCGGCGCGCCCGAGGCGATGCGGCGGCGCAGGGTGAGCGGGCAGTGGGGGTTGCGGTACACCGCGGCGTTCACGCGGGGTTCGTCCAGCCCGACGAGCCGGCCCAGCCGGCGCGGATCCAGGCCCGAGTTGGCTGCCAACGCCGCGCAGACCCTCGGGTCGCGGCCGGCGAGGGCGGTGTCGAAGACGTGCTCGGGGAGCGGGCCGCGGCCGAGCAGATCGCGCAGCAACTCGTCGGGCAGGTGCGGCAGCAGGGCGCGTAGATCCTCTGCCGGGGCGGCGTGGAGCAGGAATCGGTAGGGCCGGGACAGCGCCGGGGGCGGTGCGCTGCCGGGGCCCGGCACGGTGCCGTCGGCGATGCCCGCCAGCAGGTCGGCCAGGGTGCCCCGGTAGCGGGACAGCGCGCCGCGCAGGCCGGCCCAGCGGTCGGCCGAGCAACCCAGGTGACGGTGGATCAGCTCGGCGAGCGGGCGGCCGGGCGGGAGTTCGGCGAGCATGGCCACCCCGACGCGGGCGGGGGCGACGCGGCTCGGGATCGGCGCGGCGTGTCGTTCGTCGGCCAGTCCGGACGCGGCGGCAGCGGCGGCGATCCGGGTCGCCTCGACATGGCCCGGCAGGTGCACCGCGGCCTCCAGGAGGGCGACCGAGGGGCGGGCGACGCGCGCCACCGCGGCCGGGTGGGCCCGATACAGCTCGGTGAGCAGCACCTCGGGACAGTCCGGCCGGGCGGCCAGCGCGACGGCGGCCGACTCGGGCAGCGGGTCGGCGCGGTGCGCGGCCGGCAGCCCGGTCCAGTCGATATGCCGGCGCCAGGTCGGTTCCGGCTCGCCGGCCCGCAGCCCCGCGATCAGCCCGGCGGAGCCCTCCGCCGCGAGCACCGCGGCCCGCAGCGGCCCGTCGTCCCCGGACGCGAGCGCGGCGGCGGCCAGGTCGGCGACACCTGGCCCGGGCGCGCTGCCCGGCTCGGGCGGCACGCCGGGCCGAAACCGCACCTCGCCGAGCAGCGCGCCCAGCCGCTCCGGCTCGGCGAACAGGCCGAGCAGGCCGCGCAGTTGTTCGGCGCGGGTCAGCCGCGCGCCCTGGGTGCGCAGCGCGTGCTCGATCAGCGCCGGGATGCCGGAGACCACCGCCGCGCCGACGAAGTGCGGGTGGTCCGGCGGGTCTTCGGTACACGCGCGGATCTCCTCCCACAACACCGCGAGGGCGATCGCGTCCGGGTGCCGGCCCGGGGCGAGGATCTCCCGGCGCATCCACGGCAGCGCGGTGGCGTGCCGGTAGACCAGGCGATCGACAACCGGGTCGGGCCGTTCCAGGAGCGCGGCCAGATCGGCCGGAGTGGCCCGGGGGTTGCGCGCCACCGCGCGGCGCACCGGCACGTCCGGATCGCGGACCGCCCGACGACGTGCGGTGATCGGCAGCGCCGCATCGGCCAACCAGGCCGGATCGCGCATGCCGAGTCGATGCCGCAGCCGGCCCGCGTCGCCCGGCTCGCCGCTCGCCACCGCGAGTGCGAGCAGCACCTCCGCAGCCGGGTCGGATCGCCGCGCGGCTCCCTGCGTCACTGTTCGCCTCCCCTTGCTGGTCGGACCCACCGGCCGTCCGTCGTGGCTCCGCCCGGGTTCCGGGCGGCATCGCGAGGACCACCCCACCACAGCTCACCGACGATCGGCCGTCGAGCGCGGACCGGTCAGGGGCCGACAGGGGTGCCGGACAGGGGCGCGGGCGCGGGCCGAGGTCGGCGGCGATCGCCCGGGGCGGTCGTCGGGATCGCCGACGACCGCCCGCGCATCGCGACCGCACCGGCCCCGATCCGCGCGAACCGGCCCGGGCTGGTACCCAATACACGCCTGAAGTGCCGGTTCAGATGCGACTGATCATAAAATCCCGCGGCGGTGGCGACGGTGTGCGCCGGCATGCCGTCGAGCAGGAGCGTGCGGGCCAGGTCGACCCGACGGCCGGTCAGATACTGGTGCGGGCCGATTCCGAACTCCCGGCCGAAGGCCCGGACCAGATGGGTGGGATGCGCGTACAGCACCTCGGCCGCCTCGCGCAGCGTGACGCCCTCGACATAACGCTCGTCCAGCAGGTCCCGCAACCGGCGGGCCAGGCCCGGATCGCGCACCTGCGGCGGTGCGCCGACCCGGCCCCGCAGGTGGGTGCGCAGCCGCTCGGCGATGAACGCGAGCCTGCTCTCGGTCTCCAGCTCCTCGCCGGCGCACGCCAGCGACAGGTGCAGCCGGTCCAGCCGGAGGCGCAATTCCGGATCGTCGAACACCGGTCGGTCCACGGCCGGGCCGATCAGGGAGTGGGGCAGGTGCGAGGAGTCCAGATACAACACCCGCTTGTGGAACCCGGTCGCGGTGGCCGCGGCCCCGTTGTGCGGCACATGCGGCGGCAGCAGGCTCACGGTCTGTCGCAACACACCGTGTTCGTGCCGGTCCAGGTCGTAGCGGATCATACCGTCGTCGACGATCAGCAACGTCCACGCGGCGTGCGTGTGCATCGGGTAGGCGTGGTCGGTCATGTGCGCGTGCAGCACCTCGGTGACGCCGGCCACCGGTGGCCGCCACGCCACGAGTTCCGCACCGGCAACCATGTCAGGATCGTACAAGACGGGCCGATGCGGGCCCCGGAAGACTTCCGGGCATGGAATCCGAGCACGCCGAGAACGCGCCCATCCGTTTCGACACCAAGATCGCCGTCCTGCTGCGCGAGGACCTGGCCGCCTGGCAACGACTGAACGTGACGGCGTTCCTGGTCAGCGGCCTGGGCACCCGGGTGCCGGAGGTGATCGGCGAGCCGTACGCGGACGCCGACGACACCGCGTACCTGCCGATGTTCCGCCAGCCGGTACTGGTCTTCGAGGCCGGGAAGGAACTGCTGACCACGGCGCACGCCCGCGCCCTCGGCCGGGACCTGCCGGTGGCGGTGTTCACCGCGGACCTGTTCGCGACCGGCAACGACCGGGACAACCGCGCGGCCGTGCGGGCGGTGCCGCGCGCCGATCTGGACCTGGTCGGCATCGCCGTGTACGGGCCGCGCAACGCGGTGGACAAGGTCTGCAAGGGCGCGGCGATGCACCCGTGACACCTGTCCGCGTGAAACACGCAGGGCCCGGACCACCTCACGTGGTCCGGGCCCTGCGTCACCGTGCGCGGGTTCACTTCCCGGCGATGGCCTCGCGCCACACCGGGCTGTCGACGTAGTGGTTGTCGAACCGCTCGGACGTCGCGCGCAGTTCGGCGAAGTCGGCCTCGCCGCGGTGCACCCGCTCCAGCAGGCGGTAGTAGTCGAAGCGGTCCATGCCGGGCGTGAAGACCACCAGCATCTTGGCCTCGGTGTCCGGGGCCGGGGCGAAGGCGTGCGTGGTGTTCGGCGGCACGAGGAGGAAGTCGCCCGTCTCCAGCGTCACGATCTCCTCGCCGAGCAGGATGCGCATGGTGCCCTCGGTGACGTGGAACATCTCGCTCGCCCGGGTGTGGAAGTGCGCGGGCGCGCCCGGCGAGCCCTTGCGGAACGTGGCCAGGTTCGCGGTCAGCCCGGGGGTGTCGGCCAGCAGCGTGATCAGGCTGGTCGGACCGTCCTGGATGATCTCGGCGTCCCGGGTACGGACCAGGACGGGGACCTCGCCGGTGCCGGCGGCGGTGGTGTTCGAGGTGTTCGCGGACATGGTGGCTCCTTGCGTACGGACGTGCGGGAGAGCAGTGGATCGGTCGACCGCTGCCGGTCGAGGTGATGCGTACGGTCGGTGGGGGCGCTTCGCTGCTTCCTCGGCGCCCGGCCCCGCCGTTCGTAGACACCAATCTACGGCCGCTTTCGACCCTCGCAATGGTGCATTCCGAGGCCGAAATGATGGGTCAATTTCCAGCCCTCGGTCGACCCCGGACAAACAAGGGAGGGGTTTCGCCGCCCCGTGACGGCGAAACCCCTCCCGCGCCCCCGAAGGAGTCCCGGACGCCTACTTGGCGTCGATCTTGTCCCGCAGCGCGACCAGCAGATCGCGGAGCAGGCCGATGGTCGTCTCGTCGGTGAGGTTGCCCGCCTCGTCGAAGCGCTCGTGCGACCGGAACGCGATCACCTCGGGCTTGACCACCACGTCGGTGTGCGTCCAGACGAATACCTGACGCAGCGCCAGCTGGGCCCGTACGGAGCCGAAGTTGGTGGGTGCGGCGCCCATGATCGCGGTCGGCTTGTGCAGCAGCGGCAGCCCCTCGGTGCCGCTCCAGTCGGTGCTCGCCCAGTCGATCGCGTTCTTCAGGACGCCCGGGATCGAGTAGTTGAACTCGGGCGTGGCGATCAGGAGCCCGTCCGCCTCGGTGATCCGCCGGCGCAGGTCCGCGGCCGCGGCGGGCCGATCGCCCGGGGTGTCCTGGTCCATGTCGTACGGGGGAATCTCGCGCAGGCCCTCGTAGATCTCGATGTCCAGCCCACCCGGGGCGAACTTGCGTGCGGCGTGCAGCAGTCGGGTGTTGTGCGACTCGGCGCGCAGGCTGCCGGAGACGGCCAGGATCTTGACGTCGCGCACGCGATGGCTCCTTGGGGTGAATGTGGCCGGGTTCGGCGACCGGGTCGGTCGACGGTGCTCTCGTTCCCGGGCGCCGAACCAACGTATGGCCCGTTCGATGTCGGTATGACCGGCCCGACATGCCAATTGGGGGACCGATTGCGACACGCGTACGAGCCCGCGAGGGCGACCCCCGCCCGTCCCGCCCATGCTGTGACGCAGGACACATGCGTCCGCCCCCTCCTCCGGATGCGTATGGATCAGGGATGGACTCGACAGGAGGGGAGGTCGGGATGGGACGGCAGGGCCGCGACGGGTTCACCGAGTACGCCGAGTCCTCGGCGCAACGCCTGTGCCGGACGGCGTATCTGCTGTGTGGCGACTGGCATCTCGCCGAGGACCTGACCCAGATCGCCCTGGAGAAGCTGTACGTGGCCTGGCGCCGCATAGAGCACACCGACCAGCCGCACGCGTACGCGAAGCGGGTGCTTCTGAACGCCTACCTGGACCGCAGGCGCCGACTCAGTTCCACCGAGTTGCCCGGCATCGACGCGGCGGGCCTGGAGCGCCGCCCCGACGCGGCGGCCGACGCCGATCTCCCGGACGTACGGCTGACCCTGATCGACGCGCTGATGCGGTTGGCGCCGAGGGACCGGGTGGTGGTGGTGCTGCGGTATTGGGAGGACCACAGCGTGGAGGCGGTCGCCGAGATGCTCGGCATGTCCACCTCTGCGGTCAAGAGCGCCGGCCCCCGCGCACTGGCCCGGCTGCGCGGAACGCTCGAGGTCAACCCCCTGATCGGCTGAGCGGAGGAGAGCAGTGACGAGCGGGACCGAGAACGACGGCGAAACCGAAGCCGATACGAAAACCGATATGGGAATCGATGTCGACCGGAACGGGAGGCGGCAATGGCGGCGGATCGGGTGACCCCACGATCCGGGACCGAGCCGGGACGCGGGTCCCCCGGCGGAGCGGACACCGACCTCGACGTCGAGGTTGTGCTCGACGTCGACCCCGACCTCGAAGAGGCCTTTCGACGGCAACTGCACGCCGAGTTGGGGAGCCACGACGCCCGCCCGATGGCCGAGGTGGTGGCCCGTGCCGCCGCCCGAGGCCGGCGGCGGGTGTGGATCCGCGCGGGCGCCGTCGTGGCCTCGATGGCCGCGGTGGTGACGATCGGGGTGGTCGCGGCCACGGTCGCGCCGGACGCGGGCGAGCCCGACTCGCGGCAAGCGATGTCACCCGCGTCGAGCGGTGTACCCGAGGCGCGACCTCGGTCGGTTGCCCGCATGGCCGAGGCCCGGATCGCGGAGACCCGGGAGGTGATCGCACGACAACTGGGCGACCTGCTCGTTGCCCTGCTGCCGGCGGAGGGGACGAAGTCGGCGGTACGGACCGGGTATTCGCCGGAGTACGGCATCTCGGCCGCGCTGACCTGGGACAACGGCCAGGGACCGGCCGGGGTGTCGATGTCGCTGCGCTCGGGCGAACTGGCCGCGTGCGCCCCGGATGCCGCCACCGAGCCCAGCCGGATCGACGAGTACGGGCGCAGGCACCACCTCAAGTGCATCGGCCCGCTCGGGGAGGCCGACCGCTTCGCGTCGGAGTCCGTGCGCAGGACCGAGGCCGGCCTGGTCTGGGGGCAGGGCATCCAGATTCCGTCGGGGCCGACCGTGTTCCGGCTGTTCTGGGCCATCGGGCCGCTCGACCGGGTGGAGATCCCGGACGAGAAACGACGGATGCCGTTGACCGACGACCAGGCGCGGGCGATCGTGCGGGACGCGCGCTGGTCGGACATCTCCCGGCAGTTGCGGGCAGCCGAACCGGGGACGGGGTGAGCGGGCGCGCCATGGGCCGTCGATCGAGATCACGCCTCCCGGCCGGGAGCCGCGCGGGAGCCAGGGCGAGGGCCCGCTCGCACGCCCGCCGGCGGCAGGTGACCCGTGCGTGGGTCGTGGCGGGGGCGGTGACCGCCGTAGTGCTCCTGATCGCGCTGATACCGCACGGCTCCGGCGGCGGCTCACCGACCACAGACGTCGGTGCCGCCCGGCCCGACGCACCGATCGGGCGGCCGGCCGAGGCCACCCCGACGAGCCCGGACGGGCCGTCGGCGCAACGGGACCTGCCGGTACGGACATCCGCCTCGCCGGACCCCGAGGCGCAGGCGAGCGTGCCGTTCGCCCTGGACGCCGAACTGCGGCTCGGCGGCACGTTCGTCACCGTGCCCGGGGAGGCGGCGGCGCCGCGTCCGGGGCGGCGGGTCGCCTATCGGGTGGAGATCGAGCAGGGACTGCCCCTGGACGGCGCGCTGTTCGCCGACATGGTGCAGCGCACCCTCAACGATCCGCGCAGCTGGTCCCGGGACGGGCTCGCCTTCGCCCGCACCGACGGCGCCGCGTCGTTCGTGGTGCGCTTGTCCAGCCCCGGCACCCTGCATCGGATCTGCTCGCCGATCGTGGGCGACACCAGCAGGTCCAACGTGTCGTGCAATGCCAACGGCACACCCTGGGTGATGATCAACGGCAGCCGCTGGGCCCAGGGTTCGACCGCGTACGGGGACGACCTCCTCGGTTACCGCCGCATGCTGATCAACCACGAGGTGGGCCACCGGATGGGCCACCAACACAGCACCGGGTGCGCAGCCGGCGGCCTGGCTCCGGTGATGATGCAGCAGACCAAGTCCCGGGTGGCGGACAACGGCGAACTGTGCGAGGCCAACCCCTGGCCATACCCGAGCGCCGGCGGCTGACCACCCGCCCGCCCGTTGCCCCGCCGCCGCCCGGCGGACCGCTCAGCGCGGTGGGAGCCGCAAATGCCGCCGCAGGAAGTCGAGTTGATGGGCCAACAACTTCTCGAACAGGTTCTCGTCCGTGGGCGCGTGGCCGGTGTGGACCAGTGGCAGCACCTCGTGCGGCCGTCCGGCGGCGAGCAGTTCGCCGGACAGCCGCAACGTGTTGGCCGGCCAGACGTTGTCGTCGGCGAGCCCGTGGATCAGCAACAGGGGTCGGCGCAACTCGGCGGCCGAGGACAGCGGTGAGCAGTCGGCGTAACGTTCGGGGTGCTCGTCGGGAAGGCCGAGGAATCGTTCGCGCCAGTGCGTGTCGTACAGGCGCTGGTCGGTGACGGCGCCGCCGGCGATCGCGGCGTGGAAGACGTCCGGACGGCGCAGGATCGCGGTCAGGGCCAGTGTCGCGCCGAACGACCAACCCCGCACGGCGACCGTCGAGGCGTCCAACTCGGGCCGCCGTCGCACCACTTCGGCCAGCGCGGCGACCTGGTCGGCGAGCACCGGGCCGAGGATGTCGCCGGCGACCTCGCGCTCCCAGGCCGGCCCGCGCCCCGGCGTCCCGCTGCCGTCGGTGATCAGCACGGCGAAGCCCTGCTCGGCGAACCACTGGGAGACGAAGGTCATCGGCGCCTGCGCAGCGGTGACCCGCTGGAGGGCCGGACCGCCGTACGGGTCGACGAGCACAGGCAGCGGCGGGTCGCCCGCGCGATGCCACGACGGCAGCAACACCTGGCTGTGCAGGCCACGTTCGGTGGTGGTGATCCGGGTGGCGCGCAGCCGCAGCACCGGCTCGGCCGGATACGAGCGGATCGGTACGGCGGGGCGATCCGCCCGCAGCACGTGCGTGCGGGCGCCGGGGCGGTCGGGGGTCCGGGCCGTGTGCACGAGCGTGCCCGCGCGGCGCACGGCGGTATGTACGCCCGCCTCCCCGTCGAGCCGTTCGGCGCCGGCGCCCGGTCGGTACGTCCAGATCCCGGCCTCGGTGGGGTCGTCGGCGGCGCCGAACAACACGTCGTCGCCGTCCACCCCGAACACCTCGCGCACCTGCAGGCCCGCCGGGGTGATCGGTACGCCGTCCAGGGTGAGTCGGCGGGTGCCGTCGGCGTCGGAGTGCCCGACCAGCGCGCCGGAGCCGGTCCGTACCGGGGTGCCGCGCAGCAGGTGCACCCAGTGCGGGTCGTGCCGTTCGGCGAGGAGGCGGGTCCGGCCGTCCGCCTGGTCGACGGCCAACACGCGGACGGTGCGCTGGTCGCGGCTCTGCACCTCGGCGAACGGGCCGTGGGCGTCCCAGCCGGCGGCGGTCAGGTATTCGAACCCGGCTCGGTCCCAAGGCACTTCGATGCGCTCACCGGCGAGGGTGACGAGCCACAGGGTGACCTCGGCGTTGGGGTCGCCCGCCGCCGGGTAGCGCAGGGTGCGCGGCGCGACGTGCGGATCCGTCGGGTCGGCGAGCCAGCGGATCGGCACCTCGCTCTCGTCCACGCGGGCGACCAGGAGCCGCGTACCCTCCGGGGACCACCAGTAGCCGCGGTCGCGGCCGATCGACGCGGTCGCGACATACTCGGCGACCCCGAAACGCACGTCGGCGCCGTCGGGTTCGGCGACCGCCCGGTCCCCGGTGCCGTCCGCCTCGACCACCCGCAGCGCACCGTCGGCCGCATAGGCGATCCGCCGCCCGGTCGGATCGGGGCGGGGGTCGGCGACCGGCCCCTCGACGGGCAACCGACGCGCGCGCCCGGTCGGCACGTCGACCGCCCACAACCCGTCCGGCAGCACGAACGCGGCGAGCCGAGCCGCGTCGTCGGTGGCGTACGCGGTGATCCCGGCCCGGCCGGCCGCCCCCGCCGAGCGTGCGGGATCCACGAGCAGCCGCTCGGCGCCGGTGTCGAGGTCCAGACACCACAGACCGCCCACCGGATCCTCCCCGGAGCGACTGCGCAGGAACAGCACCGACGCACCGTCGCCGGACACGGTGAATGCGGTGGGCAGACCCGACGTGAACCGCCGAGTGCGCACGAACTGCCGGGGCAAACCGATCATCGACATGCGCTACACACTGACCGTCGGGCCCGGCCCCACCGAATGTTTCGCCACCCGGCGAAACAACCCGGGGCGCCCGGTTGATCGGCGCGCCTCGCGCCGGCCGCGGCGTGGGCCGGCGCGCGTCGGGGCTTTCCTGTCGGCTTCGCACCGCTTGCGGCCTTTCCGGCGCACGTGGCCGGCTGTTTTGTTGCGCACCCCGCCGCCCGCCCCGGCCGGATCGGCCCGGTCGGGCCGTGGCGCTCTCCGCGCACGCCGTGCCCGGGGGCGTCGGGGCATCCTTTCGATGCCGAAGGCCGGTTGGCCCGCCGCGCACGCGGCCGGGGCCGTGTGTCAGGGTGCTGTCATGGGCGAGAAGCCGCAGGTCGATCGGCCGAGTCCGCCGCGCGCCCACCGACGTCGCCGGTGGGCCGCGCCGGCGGTCGCCGTGCTCGCGGTCGGCCTCGGCGGGACCGTGCTGCTCAATGCCGCCGGGGACGCCCCCGCGCGGTATTCGGCGACCGCCAACCCCGCGCCGCCGCCCGCCCCGGTGGACGCGGAGGGCTGCCCCCGTTGGGTCGACCCGACCACCCCCGACTGGCGATTGCCGAACCACGCCGCCCCGGCGGACCCGTTCGTCCCGGGCACGCCGCGCTCCGCCGTGGTGTGCCGCTATCCGCGCGACGACCGACCGGCGCGGCACCGTACGGACCTGGCCGGCACGCGCGCCCTCCCGGATCCGGCCGAGTATGCCCGGGCGCTGCGAACCCAACCCGCGTTGCCCACGGGCGGCCTCGCCTGCTCCGGGGCGGGTCGCCAGGCGGACTACGTCGTGATGTTCGGGTACGACGACGGCCTGCGCCACGGCGTGCGGGTGATGTCGTCCTGCCCGATCGCCGCCGATGCGCGCCGCGCGGTCCTCCCGGACGCCGCGCTGGTCGCCCGCCTGCACGCGTTGTTCCCCGAACCGGGCATCGAGCCTCGCGCTCCCGGTGTGGCGGCAACGACCCCAAGTCACCGGTGATCTCCGGAGCGTCGGTATTTCGCACCGAACCGAGCGGGAACCGGCTTCTTCCGGCCCCGGTAACGGGAAACCGCCGCGCCCCGGAGGGAGGGGCGGCGGCGGTCGGTCCGGCCGGCGGCGGACGGGGCCGCCGCGAGCTGCGAGTGGGTCAGTGGGCGAGGCCGCCGACGAGGGAGCTCATGGCGGTGCCCAGGGCCTGCTCCGGGGTGACGCCCTTGGCGGCCGAGGCGGTGCTGTCGGGGGTGGTGAGGGCGATGTCCGGGGGCGGGGTGCCCGCGTTCGCGACGGGAGTGGCGAGTGCGGCGGCGCCCGTCGCCAGGACCACGGCGGCGATGATGCGTCGAGTCTGGGTCATACCGTGCTCAACGCCGGGATCGGCCGGGGGCTACGGCATGTCACCCGCCCGGGCCTGCGTGGGCGGGGTCCGCTCCGGCGTACCCCGGCGCTCGTCCCCGGCGCGCAGTCCGCGCGCCCCCGGCCGGCTCAGTCGGGCCGCCGCGCCTCGAACAGCACCCGGGTCGAGTGCGCGACGAACGGTCCGTCCCGTTCGATGAGTTCGTGCAGGTCGTGGAGCCGGTCCCGGTAGGCGTCCACGGTGAAGTCGGGCACCAGCCAGATCACCTTGCGCAGGAAGTAGACGACCGCGCCGACGTCGAAGAACTCCATCCGCAGCCGTTCCGTCCGCAGATCGACGATCTCCAGACCGGCGGCCCGTGCGTCGGCGCTCTCGGTGTCCGGGTGCCGACCCTTGCGCGCCTCGGGCTGCGGGCCCAGGAAGTATTCGACCAGCTCGAACACCGAGGCCGGGCCGACATGCTGGGCCAGATAGGTGCCGCCGGGCCGCAACACGCGGGCGATCTCCGACCACCAAATCGTCGCCGGATGGCGGCTGGTGACCAGGTCGAAGGCGGCGTCGGCGAACGGCAGCGGCGGCTCGTCGGCGTCGGCGACCACCACCGCGCCGAGCGGGTGCAACAACTCCGTGGCCTTGGCCACGTTCGGCGGCCACGACTCGGTGGCGACCATGGTGGGCGGCAACTTCGGTACGCCGGCCAACACTTCCCCGCCGCCGGTCTGGATGTCGAGGGCGGCGGACACACCGGCCAGACGTTCGCCCATCAGCCGCTGGTATCCCCACGAGGGGCGGGCCTCGGTGGCCCGTCCGGCCAACCAGGAGAAGTCCCAGCCGGCCACGGACACCGACTCGGCCTCGGCCGTCAGGTCTGCAAAGGTGCGTGACATATCCACATCGATATCGCGCCGCAACCCATCCGGCAAACGTTTTCCGCCCCGGCCTGTCATCGCAAAACCCGCCGCGCGCGGAGGGTGCGGGATGCGGCGACGAAGGCCGTCGTCGCCACACATCCCGCACCGCACCGCCCGGTCGTCGTGCTAGCCGACGAACTCCCGGTCCCCGTAGTGGACCGTGGCCGACGACCAGTCGCCGCCCAGGGTGGTGACGAAGCGCTCGACCAGGGCCGCGTCCGCGCGGTCGGCGACCAGGATCAGCTTGCCGCCGCGCACCGTGACCGAGCCGCCGAAGAGACGCTCGCGCGCCTCCGGGTCGGCGGCGAGCCCGTCGTGCAGCCGCTGCACGCTCACGTCCGGCACCTCGACCTCGATCGCGTCCGCGCGCGGGGAGTCGGCGCGCAGGTACTCGAAGGTGAGCACCGACTCCTGGTCGTAGCGCTTGCGCAGCACGTCGGCGATGTGGTTCAGCTCCGCCGCGTCCAGGCCGTCGACGTCGAACTCGCGCGAGCGCTCGTAGGTGACACTCTGCGACTCGCCGGACCAGAACACCCCGTCCAGCAGCGAGGACTTGTCCGGGTCGGCACCGTGCGCGCGGATCGTCGCACGCACCTGGCAGGCGAAGCGGTTCAGTTCCGTCCGCAGTCGGGGATCGTTCGGATCGCTGATCACGGCGGTGTTGTCGGTCACGAAGATCTCCGCCACCGGCAGATGCCGGCGCGTGTGCCCGGGCGAGGCGTCGGCCACGCAGGCCGGGGTGTGCGTGGACGCGGCGACCGCGCTCTGGGCGCCGCCGGCGCCGATGGTGATGCCGAACGCGAGGACAAGGGCGGCAGGCCAACGCTTCATATGGGATTCCCCCTGGATGCACGGGTCGTCATGGGACGGACGAAGGGCGGGACGGGTGTGGCGCACGACCATCGAAATGATCATGAAACAGAAAGATACCGGAGAGTGGCCACGACCGGGCACAGCGTCACCGATTCGTGCGAGGCATCGCCAATTCCGGTACGGAACACGGCAGTCCGTCAGCGCCGGGTCTCGACCCGCTCCGCACGGAAGATGGTGAACAGCACCCGCAACACCAGTACGCAGCTGACCACGAGCAGGTTGTAGCCGAACACCTGGTACAGCCCCACACTTTCGCCCACACGCGGCCCGCCCTCGGTGCCCAGGAGCAGGACCGCCATGATCCCGGCGGTCGCCCCCAGCACGGTCAGCAGCGTCCGATGCAGCATCGAGGTGACCACCCGGCGATCACGCTCGTCGGCCAACAGCCGTACGTTGACGCCCAGTCGTCCCTCCTCCAGCGCCCCCGTCAGCCGCTCGAAGCGGCGCGGAAGTCGGCGCAATACCGGGAGCAGGTGCAGCAGTTCGCTCGTGGCCGCGTCGCGCAGGCTGCCCGGTTCGAACTGTTCGGTGACGTGCGCGGTCGCATAGCCGCGTGCCTCGGCGAAGATGTCGAAGCCCGGTTCGATCCCGGTGAGCGTGCCCTCGACCGTGGCCAGCGCCCGAAACACCGCCGCGATCTCCGGCGCCACGGTCAGCTCGAACGCGGACACGAGCCGGAACAGGTCGGTGAACATGGCCATGTCCGGCGCCAGACCCGCGCTGAGATGGCGGGCCATGAACTGGCCGAGCGCACGTTGCAGCCGCTGCTCGTCCAACTCCGCCGGGCGGGTCACCACCCGCAGCAGCGCGTCGGACATCGCGGCGGGATCGGCCCGGCCGAGCGCGAGCAGCAGATCCTGCAATCCGCCCCGCAGTTGTGCGTCGATCCGGCCCACCGAGCCGAAGTCGAGCAGCGCCAACCGGCCGTCGGTCAACAGCATGATGTTGCCCGGATGCGGGTCGGCGTGGAACACCCCGTCGAACATGATCTGCCGCAACAACTCGCCGAGCAGCGTACGGGCCAACCCGCCCCGGTCGACCCCGCGTTCGTCCAGCGTCCGCACGGCGATCCCCAGCGGTATCCCGTCCAGCAGATCCAGGACCAGCACCCGCGCGGTGCTCAACTCGGGGTGCGGCCGGGGCAGGATCAGATTCGGATCCCGCCGACCGGACCCGGCGGCCAGCACCGCGGCGGTGTTGCGCGCCTCGATCCGGAAGTCCAACTCCTCGCGCAACGCGACCGCGAAGCCGTCGGCCAACTCGACCAGTCCGAGCGTGTGTCCCCACGTGGTGCGCCGATCCAGACTCGCCGCGAGCCGGGCCAGGATGTCCAGGTCCCGCTCGACGATCGGCCCGATCCCGGGGCGCTGTATCTTCACCACGACCTCGCCGCCCGAGCGCAACCGGGCCCGATGCACCTGGGCGATCGACGCGGCCGCCAGCGGCTCCGGGTCGAATTCGGCGAAGACGTCGGACACCGGCGCGCCCAACTCGGCGGCCAGTACCGCCTCGACCTCGGCCCACGGCGCGGGCGCGACCCGGTGCTGGAGCAGCGCGAGCGCGTCCACGAACTCGACCGGCAGCAGGTCGCGGCGGGTGGACAACACCTGGCCCAGCTTGACGAAGGTGACCCCGCCCTCCTGGAGCGCCTGTTGCAACGATCGGGCCAGGACCGCGCGCCGGCCGTCGGGGTCGGCCCGGCGCCGACCGCGCAGATACGGGCCCAGTCCGTGGCGGGCGGCGATCCGGCTGATCTGCGAGTAGCGCCGCCCCCGCGCGGCGCGCCGACGCAGTCCGCGGACGAACTCGACCGTGCCGGGCCACGACCCGCTCGGCACCAGCGCCTCGATCACCACGATGAACGTCATCGAGGCGAGCAGCGCCACGCCGAGCGTCACGGTCATGAAGACGCCGGGGTTGTGCCGTTGGATGTTGCCGCCGACGGCCCACGACACGACCATGCCGAGCAGCCCCGCGGCGAGCGTACGCCTCGTGCCCACCGGCAACCCCAGCAACCGCCGGGCGCCCCAGGCCAGTCCGACGACGAGGGCCAGCGCGGTGAGCGTGGTGGCCACCCACAACACGCCCCGATCCACGCCGGCCTCACCCGCGCTCAGCACGAGCACCCCCGGGAGCCGGCCGCGAGTATGGCGTGTGCGTCGGCGGGCGCCGAGAATCCATGCGACATGCTGATGAGACCTTCCCCGAGTGATCTTGCACGTGCGGGGGAGAACCTACCGCCCGAGCCCCCACCCGGGGCCGGGCGAAGCGGTGTCGAGGGCTTGGATCATCATCGTCGTAGGGCGTCGCCGCCCTCGCCCTCGTCGTCGGGAAGAAGATCGGAAAGCACATGACTCGGTCGCGCACGTTCACCTGGCAGGACCCGAAGCTCTCCGCCGTCGCCGTGGGCACCATGTCGGGACTGGACTTCCTGCGCGAGATGGTGGCCGGACGGTTGCCCGGACCGCCGATCGCGGCCAACCTCGACTTCACCCTGGAGGAGGTCGAGGAGGGACGGGCCGTGTTCGCCGTGGTCCCGGGCGAGGAGCACTACAACCCGATCGGCAGCGTGCACGGCGGGCTCTACGCCACCCTGCTCGACTCGGCGGCCGGCTGCGCCGTGCACACCACCCTCGCCAAGGGCGTCGGCTACACCTCGCTCGACCTGTCCACCCGGTTCCTGCGGCCGATGACGGTGGACACGGGCAAGGTCCGGGCGATCGGCACCGTGCTCACCCGGGGCCGACGCACCGCCCTCGCCGAGGCCGGCCTGTACGACGCGAACGACCGGCTGCTGGCCCACGCCACCAGCACGTGCATGCTGTTCGACCTGCCGACGCCTTGACCCGCGCGGCTGTTCCGGCCGTCGGGTCGGACACGACCTTCGGGCGAAACGCGGCCGGGGCACCGGCGGGACCGTGGTCCCGGCGATGCCCCGATGTGCGGTCGAGCGTGCGGTCGAACCGGCGACCGCGACTCAGTCGCGGATGACGGAGACGTTCTCCGCCTGAGGACCCTTGGGGCCCTGGGTGACGTCGTACTCCACCCTGTCGTTCTCCTCCAACTGCTTGAAGCCGGTGCCCTGGATGGCGGAGAAGTGGACGAAGACGTCCGGACCCTTGTCATCCTGCTCGATGAAGCCGAAGCCCTTGTCCGCGTTGAACCACTTCACCTTGCCTGTTGCCATCGTTCATTCCTTCATCTGATGCCACGACGCGCGACGGGCGCGTCCGCCGGAGCCTCGTCGCGACTGCGGCCCCCGAGATTTCCCGCCCGGCCGGCGGCGAAACACGCGGCGGACGCGGGCGGCGGCCCCGGATCGGCTCAGCGGGCCGAGTAGCCGCCGTCCACCAGGTGGTAGCCGCCCTGGACGAACGAGGCCCGGTCGGACAGGAGGAACGCGGTCAGTTCGGCGACCTCCTCGGCGGTGCCCAGGCGGCCCTGCGGGTGCAACGAGACCAGCAGCGCGTGCTGCTCCTCGTCGCTGTCCCGCAGCAGTGGGGTCTCGATGAACCCGGGGCCCACCGCGTTGATCCGCACGCCGTGTTCGGCGTATTCGACGGCGGCGGTCTTGGTCAGGCCGATCACCCCGTGCTTGGCGGCGACGTAGGCGGCCTGACCGGCGAAGCCGTTGGTGCCCAGGATCGACGACATGTTGACCACGGCCCCGCCGCCGGCGGCCAGGATCGCGGGCAGTTCGTGGCGCATCGAGTAGAAGACCCCGGACAGGTCGGTGGCGATCACCCGGTCCCACGCCGCGACGTCGTACTCGCCGGTGGGTCCGCTCGGCCCGGCGATGCCCGCGTTGTTGACCGCCAGGTGCAGCGCGCCGAAGGTCTCGACGGTGAAGCGTACGGCGGCCTCGACCGAGTCCGGGTCGGTCACGTCCACCGCGACCGCCGCGGCCCGCGCGCCGTCGGCGGACAGGGCGTCGGCGGCCTCCCGGGCGCCGGCCTCGTTGAAGTCGGCCAGGACGACCGCGGCGCCGCCCGCGGCGAGCCGGTGGGCGATGGCCAGGCCGATGCCGGAGGCCGCGCCGGTGACGAGGGCGACCTTGCCGGCGAACTCGACGGCGTACTCGGGGGCGGTGGTGCTCATGGGTGGTTCACGACCTTTGTGGAACGGGTGTTGCCTGATGTGGGATGGACGTCCCCCGTCGGGTCGGCGAGCGTGCCGACCAGGGCATCGAAGAACCGCTCGGCGAGCGCGGGCAGCGCGCCCGGATCGCCGGTCCGGGCCCAGGCCCGCAACGCGGCGACCAGGGTGCCGGCGCCGGCCCCGACGACCACCGCGGGGCGCGGATCGAGGTCGGGGTCGACACCCAGACGGGCCGCGATCACCCGCACCGATTCGGCCTCGGCCTCGATCCGGATCCGCTGGTAGGCGCCGAACAGCGCGGGCTCGCCGTCGACCCGGCGGAACAGTTCCAGGTGCCGGGCGAGCCGGGCGTCGGCCGCGGTGTACTCGACCGCCAGCCAGTCGGCCACCGCGGCGCGGTAGGCGAGCAGCGGCGGTTCGGCCTCGGGACGGGCACGCAGCGCGTCGTTGATCCGGGCGGTGTTCTCCCGGAACTCGGCGAGGATCGCGTCCTCCTTGCCGGCGAAGTGCCGACTGAACGTGCGGCGTGTGACCCCGGCCCGCTCGGCGACAGCCTCGACGGTGACCCCGTCGAGACCGTGCGCGAGCAGCAGCTCGACGGCGGCGTCGGACATCGCCTCCCGACTGCGCCGGGTGCGTTGCCGACGGCCGTCGGACTCGGGGTCGTCGATGCTCATATCAGCAGCGTAACACTCTATTGTCCCAATGAGACATAACCTGCCTCGGTCTCGGACTACCCCAGCCCTCCGACCTCGCCCGCCGCCCGTCGGGTCGCCGCCTCGTCGAGGACGTACGCCGGGGTCAGGGTGTGTTCGTCGTGGTCGTCGTAGTAGCGGTGGTACACCGGGGTCAGCCCGCCCGAGACCGGTGGCACGATCCAGCTCCAGTCCGCCGGACACCTGCGGCCCGCCTCGGCCTCGCGCTCGACGTGGCGCAGGAAGCGGGTGGACTCGGTGTGGTGGTCGGTGATGGTCGCGCCGGCCGTGTCGAAGGAGTGCAGTACGGCCCGGTTGAGCTCGATCAGGGCCCGATCGCGCCACAGCGTGCGCTCGCTGGAGGTGTCCAGCGCGAACAACTCGGCGATCGCCGGCAGCGCGTCGTAGCGATCCGTGTCGACCAGGTTGCGGGCGCCGATCTCGGTGCCCATGTACCAGCCGTTGAACGGCGCCGCGCTGTACGAGACGCCGCCGATCTCCAAGCGCATGTTGGAGATCGCCGGGACCGCGTGCCAGCGCAGCCCCAGGTCGGCGAAACCCGGGTGTTCGGGGTGGGTCAGCGCGATCTCGCGGATCGCGTCCGGGGGCAGTGCGTACGGCCGCAGTCGGCCGTCCCGGCCCTCGATGATCAGCGGCAGCGGGTCGAACTCGGTGCCCTCGCCGCGCCAGCCGAGTTCGTGGGCGAGGTCGGTGATGCCGAGATTGCGGCCGTCGCCCACCGGGGTGCCGTCCGCGCGACGGTAGCCGGCGTAGCGGATCAGCTGCTCGTTCCAGATCCGTACCTGCGGACCGGTGGGGGTGTCGGGGGCGAACACCGTGAGGGTCGGGCGGATCCGGCCGCCGCGCCAGGTCTCGCGCAGGTGCCCGGCGCACTGCGCGGCGACTTCGTCGGGCCGGCTCACGTGCCGGCGGTCGCGCACGGCCAGGCTGTTCCAATACAGCCGGCCGATGCAGCGCGCCGAGTTGCGCCAGGCGACCCGGGCGCCCCAGGTGAGTTCGGCGGAGGTGTGGGTGTAGGTGCCGGTGTCCCGGATCTGCTCGGCGATCTCACGCCATCGACTCGCGGGATCCACGGGGGACTTGGTTTCGCGGAGGAAACGCTCCAGGAAGGAGCGGGCGAGTTCGGGATCGACGGCGCCGTGGGGGCGCGGGGAGTGGATCAGCGGTGGTGGGGCGGGCAGGGATGCCGCCGATGCGGGGAGTTGGGCCGGTATCGCGCCCGTTGCGATCGCCGCTGCGGGAGGGTGGCCCGGTGGGGCGGGGAATCGGCCCGTGGGGCAGGCGACTTCGTCGGGCGGTGACGGAACTTCGGGATGGGACCCGACGGGTGACGGCTGATCCTCGCGGATTCGGGTGCTGCCGTGTTCGGTCAACGTTCTCCTGGGAACCGGCTCGGCGGCGCGACGACGGGGTCGCGGGAGCCTGTTTCGGGTCTGGGCGGGGTACGAGACGGCGAGGGTGGTCCGAGGGTTCAGCCGGGTGCCTCCGCGGCGACGGGGGTCGGTGTCTCGACCTCGGCCTCGGCGGCGTACGCGCCGACGACCGGATCGTGGTGGATCTGGCTTCTGTTCAGGCCCAGTCGGCGCAGTACCCGGGCGCTGTCGAGCACCATCGCGGGTGGTCCGCTGAGGTATGCGTCGCAGTCGAAGCGCGGTCCGTACTCGCCGACCACTTCCGAGATCCCTCCGCTGATCCCGGCCAGGGTCAGATCGTCGAGCGCGGGTCTGACCCGCAGCCAGGACACCTTCTGGGACAGGCGCAGCAGGTCCTCCAGGCCGTACAGGCCGCTGTGTGCGCTGGCGCCGTAGAAGAGGTCGACGAACCGATCGGTGCCGTAGTAGGCCAGTTCCTCCACCATCGCCTTCAGCGGCGCCAATCCGGTGCCGCCCGCGACGCACAACATCGGGTTGGGTGCCAGGTGGTCGACGACCATCTCGCCCATGGCGGCGCCGAGTTTGATCCGGTCGCCCGGCTTGGCCTTGTGGACCAGGGCGTTGCTGACCCAACCGGCCGGTACCGAGCGCACGTGGAAGGTGAGCAGGCCCTGGGGGTCGGGCGCGTTGGCGATCGAGTAGGCCCGCCATACCCGTGGCCACCACGGGGTTTCCAGGAACGTGTACTGGCCGGCCCGGTACGGGAACGGGACGTCGGGGCGCACGGTGACCACCGCGATGTCGTCGGCGGCCTTGTGGTGCGAGACGATTTCGGCCGCCCAGTGCGGGGGGTTGGTCCGGGCGTCCTCGTCGGCGGCGCCGATCATGATTTTGGCCGCCGCGCCGTACGCGCGCACCCAGGCGGCCTGCACTGCGTCGTTCCAGGTTTCGCCGCTGTAGCGGGCGAGGGCGGCGACCAGGCATTCCCCGACCAGGTCGTAGTGTTCGGCGATCACGTCGAACTTGCGATGGTCGCGTCCGAGTTGGCCGAGGTAGCCGTGCAGCGCGGGAGCGTCGTCCAGATCGCCGACGATGCGGATCAACGCGTGCAGCAGGCGATCGCGCTGGACGTCCATCGCCGGGGGGAAAAGGTCGCGCAGTTCGGGCCGCCGCAGGAACAGCAGCGCGTAGAAGTGGGACGTGACGTCGGCGGCCCGAGGAGCGACGACCGCGAGGTTGTACCGGATGAAGTCGGCGTCGTTATGTCGGATGTGGTCTGCGTCGTTGGATTCCAAAATCGGCCCATCGGTAGCCCTTCCACAAGAGGGTTGCTCGGCCGGTTCCGTCGCGAGTCCTTCGCGAGTCCATCGCGGAACACCGGCGGCCGGAACACGATCATCGGATCATTGCCCCGCCGTCAAGTCGAAGGCCCGGTTCCGGTTCTGGAGGAACAGAAGTCTGTTATGCGCCGGTTGATCGGTAATCCACCCACACTCTCCGCAGCCGTACGTACACGTATGGGAGTGGTAAACCCCCAGGTGAGAGTGCAATTCCGGCCGGCGGAGAGCGGCGCGCGAGGGCGTCGAGAACCGCCGTCCGAAATCCGAGGCGGCCGCGTGTGTCGCCTCGGAGGCCGGCGGCACGCGCCGAATCGTGTCTACGCGCGTCGCGGACGCATCGCGCGAGCGGCCGCGCCTCGGCCGTTGTCGGCGGGGGCGCGACGCCCGGGAATCGACTCGGCGAAGCGTCGCCGCCCGCCCGAAAAGTCTGCATATGCGCACGGACCGTGCCCCGAGTCGATGCGAGGGCGCGATCCGTCGGCGGTGCGGGTGGGGTCAGAGCGGGGTGATCTCGCCGTGGGCCTGCGCCAGGAACCGGTAGCCGACGCCGTTGGCCTTGATGCCGGCGCGCTCCTCCTCGGTGAGTTCGCGCCGGATCCGGCCCGGTACGCCGGCGACCAACATGCCCGGCGGTACCCGCATGCCCTGCGGGACCACCGCGCCGGCGGCGATCAGGGCGCCGGCGCCGATGTGCGCGCCGTTGAGGATGGTGGAGTTCATCCCGACCAGGACGTCGTCCTCGATCGTGCAGCCGTGCAGTACCGCGTTGTGGCCCACGGACACCCGCGCGCCGATCACCGTGGGGAAATCGGGGTCGCTGTGCACGGTGCAGTTGTCCTGGATATTGGTTTCGGGGCCCACGGCGATCGACTCGGCGTCGCCGCGCAACACCGCGCCGTACCAGACGCTCGACCCGGCGGAGAGGGTGACGGCGCCGACCACGGTCGCGTTCACCGCGACGAACGCGGCGGGATCGACCTGGGGAACGCGTCCGCCCACGGCGGCGATCAGCGGGTTGGACATGACCCTCCTTCGACACGCGGACCCACCCGATCCGCGACTCTGGCACTGTAGCCGCGGCTCCGCGGCCCCTGACCGGCAGTGCCCGGCCGCGCTCGGGGGGCTGCCTCAGCCGGATTCCGCGACGCGAAGGTCGCGCGCCGCGATGTCGCCGGGATGCGCGCCCGATGCCTGGGCATACTGGCGGGATGGCTGATGCGCGGCGATTGGCGGGGATGGGTGCGGGGCGGCTTCGGGGGGTGTGCCTCGGCTTCAACGGCGCCGTCGAGGAGTTTCCGTTCGGACGGAACCCGGATGTGTCGACCTTCAAGGTCGGTGGGAAGATCTTCGCCCTGTCCACGCTGACCGACCCGCCGCCGCTGCGGGTGAGCCTGAAGTGCGATCCGGACCTGGCGGTTCGGCTGCGGAGCGATCACCCCGCGATCGTGCCCGGCTATCACCTCAACAAGCGGCACTGGAACACCGTGACCCTGGACGGCTCGCTGCCGGAGGCAATGGTGCGGGACCTGATCGAGGACTCCTACGACCTGGTGGTCGCCTCGCTGCCGCGACTGCAACGGCTCAGGCTCGACTGGCCGGGGCAGCGGGAGCGCAATCGCGAGGACGGATAACGGTGCCGGCACCTTCCGGTCCTCCCGGCCGGCCCTGCGGCCGCACGAGGTGGCGGCCAACCGGCGTTTTCCGCCGGCGGGTTCGGAGGGGGTCGGCGCAACAGGGTGACCGCTGCGACGAGTTCCGGGACGGGGCGGCTCGTGGTCGTCGCCCTCGGGGCGGCCCGCCCGGTCGGTGGTGGCCGCACGTATCGGGAGGGTGTGGGTTCGGGCCGTGAGGCCGTGGGGCCGTGGACGATTTCCCGGGACCGTCGGGGCGGGTGGTGGAGGTCGTCCGCCCGCCTGCTGCGCCCCGAGCCTGGGTCGAGGACGCCGGTGTGCCCCCGCGCGGGGGCGCGGATTGGTTCGGCGCCGTTCGATTTATCGCTCATTCGTTCGCTTTCTCGGGTCCGCCAACCGCTATTCGGCATGCCGAAGTCGGAATTCCGGAACGGGTTCGGCACGGCAATACGGAACGGGTGCGAGGGTGACTGAGGGTGAGTCTCCGCGAGCCGTCGGCCGGGTGGAGTGCGGTGAGCTGCGGGTTCACGGAATTGCGCCGCCCCGGCCGGGGCGCCCGCCGGAGCCGGGGTGGGCTGCTGGGCCTGGCCGGCCGCGTGCCCGGTCGGGGCCGGGCCGGGCCGTGGGCTCTACGCGCCCTCCGTGGCATCGGGATTCGCGCACCCGGTGCGCTGATCCGTGGTGTTTCGTGGTGGGTTCCGGGGGCGATCGGTCCGATTCGGCGCAGGGTCTCGAGAATCCGGCCCGGATGTGCCTTCCTTCGCCGGGATCCACCTGTTTCGGGATCCGGTTCGCCCCGGACCGCCCTGAATCGCCCTCCACGGGCCTGGAGTCCACCGCCCGTCCCAGGGGTCGACCGGGGCGCTTTGAGCGACTCTGTCCCGCGTGTGGGCCCTTTCCCGGCCCGCCCAATGGCGTCCCCGGCCGCGCATCCGCCCTCGCGGCCCCGGATCGGCCTGCGCCCGCGGCCTTTCCGCCGCCGGTGCCCATCCCGCCGTGGGGCCGCCCGATGTCCCGAGTTCGGCCCGCGGGCACGCCTTCGGCCCGGCCGACGCCTTGTGTTGGGGCGCCGAGTTCCGTCCCGTGCGCCGACGGGCGTTGGCGCGCCGGGGCGGGAAATCGGTTTCGACGGGCCGCGTGGCGGCGCGTATTTCCCGATTACCGGACCCTCGACAGGGGGCCGAAGGGGTGTTTCGTGCGCCCGATCCGAGCGCCCTCGTGCCGCCTCGGGCCTTGTCCCACAAGGGGAAAACGGTCCTCGGGCGGCGAACGTCGGGACCGGATACGCGGATTTGGTCGGTGTCGGACCGATCTCCGTGCGGGGTCCGCGTCGTTGATCCAAGGGGGTGTTTCGAGCGCGTCGTTACCGCAGTTCGAAATGCCCCCCGTGTGACGGAGAGTTACAGTCATGGAAATGGGTACTGGCGCAACGGCGTTCGACCCGATCGGTCGGATGGTCCGGCCGGTCGAAAGCGATCGGTACCCCCGCACCACGAAAGGCGTCTCATGAACAAGGCACAACTCGTCGAAGCCATCGCCGACAAGCTCGGCGGCCGGGCTGCGGCAGAGGAAGCGGTCGACGCGGTTTTGGACACCATCATTCGTTCGGTCGTCGCGGGCGACCGGGTCTCGGTCACCGGCTTCGGGTCGTTCGAGAAGGTCGACCGGGCCGCTCGTTACGCCCGTAACCCCCAGACGGGCGAACGGGTTCGGGTCAAGAAGACGTCGGTGCCGCGCTTCCGCCCGGGCCAGGGCTTCAAGGACCTCACCGGCGGTACCAAGAAGCTGACCAAGGGCGAGACCGCGATCAAGAAGGCGTCCCCGGGCACCGTGTCCGGCGGCACCACCGTCGCGGGCAAGAAGGCCGCGGCCAAGAAGACCACCGCGAAGAAGGCCACCGCCAAGAAGACGGCCAAGAAGGCCACCACGCGCGCCGCCGCGCCGGCCGCCGCGCGCAAGACCACCGCGAAGAAGGCCACCACCCGGGCGACCGCGGCCAAGACCACCGCGGCGAAGAAGACCACCGCCAAGAAGGTGACCGCCAAGAAGACGACCGCCAAGAAGACCACGGCCAAGGCGACCCCGGCGAAGACCACCGCCAAGAAGGCCGCCAAGCCGCCGACGCGCGGCGCGTCCGGTCGCAAGGGCACCGCCGCCAAGCGCGCGACCGGCGCTCGTACCGCCAACCGCGCCTGAGGACCACCCGGTCGGATGTGATGGTCGGACCGCCCACACGGGGCGGTCCGACCGGGCTCGCCGCGCCGGCGCGGCACGGTGGCCCACCTCCCGATACGCACACGCTCCGGCGGGGCGACCCGCCGAAGCACCATCTCGTCGACCACCCGTCGCGGCACACCGTGGTGGTCGACCACGCTCGACCGGACACCACGGAGTCACCCGGCCGATTCCGCCCCGAGCCCGTCCGCGCCGCACCCGCCGCCGCGACGGGCCCGGCGCCGGCTACCGCCCGTTCAGCTCGGCCACGATCGACGCCGGGGTATGGCCGCTCCCGTCCGACAGTCGATGGAAGTCGACCGCGACGAAGTTGGGGGCCCGACCCGCCGCCTGTTCGCACTGCTGTGCGATTCGGTTTCTGAGCTTGGTCCCGTTGTCCAGTGCCGCGGTGCCCACCGTGGGCACGTTGCGGAAGTGGCTCATCACGAACAACCGGCGAAAGCCCGGTTCGGTTCGGTCCAACGGCACGTCCGACCAGCGGCTCGTACAGGCGAGGTCGTTGCCCAGGTCGCCCAGGCTCCAGTAGTTCTGCACGGTCCACGCCTTGTCGTACATCACCCCCAGACTCGTCTTGTCCGACCGGTCGGAGAACATCAACAGCCGCTTGTTCGCGCCGACCAGGTCCGCCACCCTCGGCCAGCCGTTGTCGCGCACCCCGGCGGCGTCCGGGCGGAACAGCAGATCCGACAGGCCGCGCACCCGGCCGAGCGAGCCGCGCAGTTGCTCGGTGTCGACGTAGTCCTCCAGGAAGACGGTCACCACCTCCAGCGGATTCGCGGTCAGGAAGTCCACGACGGTCTGCATCGTGCCCGCGAAGCTCTGCCGGGGCAGTGCGTACGTCACTCCCGCGAACGCCTTGCAGTTGCCGTGGCACAGGTAGACGTCGCTCGGGTAGCAGTCGCTGCCGAAGCTGATCACGCACAGCGCGGTGCTGTGCTCGTACCAGTGTGTGTCGAGCATCAATCCGCGTACGCCGCCGGCCAACTGGTTGCGCACCGACTCGGATTGGTTGACCGAGGACCACCGGGAGTCCTCGTAGTTGGTGAACGAGTTGTGCGTGGTCAGCGAACCGACCTGATCCAGCCGGGCGTTGCCCCAGCGTTGCTCCGCGGCGGTGAGGGGTGCGGCGGAGGCGGCCGAGGGGAGGAGGGCGGCCAGGAGGGCGAACACCGCGACGAGCAGCCCGAGTCCGGGCCGGCCGATCGAGCGCGACCCACCGCGCGCGCCGCGGTGTTCCGGGGATCCGAGAGAGGCGGCCGAGACGCCGCCGGAAGAGTCCATGGCCCGGGACCGTACCCAAAATCCCCAACGATGTGACCCCCACGAACCGACCTGCCCGCGACCCTTTTCGAGCGGTCCGGCATCACGCATGCCGGCGCTCAGGCCAACGTCACCGTCACCGGGAGTTCCTTGATGCCGTTGACGAAGTTCGAGCGGACCCGGCGGACCGCGCCCGCCAGACGGATGTCGGCGATCCGGGGGAGCAGTTCCTCGAACATGATCCGCATCTCCAGGCGGGCCAGGGCGTTGCCGAGGCAGAAGTGCGGGCCGCCCTTGCCGAAGGTGACGTGGTCGACGCCGCGTCGGGTGACGTCGAAGTCGTACGGGTTCTCGAACACCGCCTCGTCCCGGTTGCCCGAGGCGAACCACATCACCACCTTGTCGCCCTCGCGGATCCGCCTGCCGCCGACCTCGGCGTCCCGGGTCGCGGTGCGGCGGAAGTGGTAGACGGGCGAAGCCCAGCGCAGGAACTCCTCGACGGCGTCCGGCATCAGCGCGAGGTTGTCGCGCAGCAGCTCCAGCTGGGTCGGGTTGTCCAGCAGGGCCAGCATCGAGTGCGAGATCGCGTGTCGGGTGGTCTCGTTGCCGGCCACGACCAGGAGCAGGAAGTAGTTGTCGAAGTCGTGCCGCGACAGCGGCACCCCGTCGGAGGGGGCCCGGTTGACCAACCGGCTGACCAGGTCGGTGCCCTCGCCGCCCCGGCGACGTTCGGCCAACTCCCTTCCGTAGGCGAAGACTTCGAGTGAGGCCGGGCTGCGGAAGGGCAGGTCGCGATACCGCTCGCTCTCCGCGCTCTCCAGGAGTACGTCCGCGTAGTCCGGATCGGTGTTGCCGATGATGCGGTTGCCCCAGTCGATCAGCTTCCCGGTGTCCTCACCCGGCACGTCCAGCATCTTGGCCAGCACGTTGATCGGGAAGTCGGCGGAGACCTCGCGCACGAAGTCGAACGTGCCCTTGGCCAGCGCGTTGTCGAGGGTGCGGGCGGTCAGCCCGCGCAGGAACGTGCCGTAGTCGGCGATCGCGCGCGGCGTGAACTGCTTTTGCAGCAGCCTGCGCAGGGCGCCGTGGCGCAGGCCGTCGGTCTCCAGGAGCGAGCGGCGGATGGCGATCTGCGAGTCGTCGACCTCCTCCAGGTTGGTGAAGCGCGTGGAGGTGAAGGTCTGCGGGTCGCGGTCGACCGCGACGATGTCGGCATGCCGGGTGAGCGCCCAGAAGCCGCTGTTCGGCGCCGGTTCGGGCTGCCAGTGCACGGGATCCTCGCGGCGCAGCGTGTGGAACATGCGCCACGGCGTCTCGCCGTCGAGGAAACGGTCGTTGTCCGCGAGGTCGATCTCGTCGAGCGGCATCGGCTCGGGCGTCGCCGAGGCGGTGGTGGGGGTGCGCACGCAGGCTCCTCAGAGGTGGTGGGCGTACTCGGTGAACTCCCAGTCGGTGACGTGCCGGTGGAAGCGGGCGACCTCGTCGCGCTTGTAGGTGAGGAAGGCGTCGGTGAACTCCGCGCCGAGCAGCGCGACGAGCGCGTCGTCGACCGCGAAGGCGTCCAGCGCCTCGGTCAGCGTCGCGGGCAGGACCGGCGCCTTGGCGGTGTCGTAGCCGTACCCCTCCAGCGGGGGCGGCGGCATCGCCTTGTCGCGCAGGCCCAGATGTACCGCGGCGAGCAGCCCGGCGACGGCCAGGTACGGGTTCGCGCTCGCGTCGCCGAGGCGGATCTCCAGGCGCGCGCCGGCGCCGCGCTCGGGCGGTATCCGGACCATCGCGCTGCGGTTGTCCAGTCCCCAGTCGATCAGCCACGGCGCGAGCGTGTCCGGGCCGAAACGTTTGTACGAGTTGACCGTCGGGTTCAGCAGCGCGGCCAGCGCGGGGGCGTGGGCGAGTACGCCGGCGATGGCGTGGTGCGCGACCGTGGACAGGCCGTGTGCCCCGTCGGGGTCGTCGAACGCGTTGGTCCCGTCCGGGTCCACGCAGCTCAGGTGCAGATGGAACCCGGAACCACCCTCGTCCGCGAAGGGTTTGGCCATGAAGGTGGCCAACCTGCCTTCCAGACGGGCCAGTTCCTTGACCGATGCCTTGAAGCGGAAGGCCCGGTCGGCGGCATCGAGCGCGTCCGAGTGGTGCAGGTTGATCTCGAACTGGCCCGAGCAGTACTCGTGGTTGCCGGTGGTGGCGCCGATGCCCAGCTTCCCGAGGTGGCGCAGGGTGCGCAGCAGGTGGCCGTCCGGGTCGCCGCGCCGGCCCGCGACGTAGACGTTGCCCGGCGCGTCGCCGTACCGCCGCCACCCGCCCCGGACGTCCGGATCCGGCTCGCACAGGAAGTATTCCAACTCGGGCCCGACCACCGGCCGCAGCCCGGTCTCGTCGGCCATGCGACGCAGCACGTCGCGCAGCACCGAGCGCGGCGCCTCGGCGGCGGGTCGCCCGGTCGCCGGGTCCACGGTGTCACCCAGACACCACGCCACGCCCGGCTCCCATGGGATGTCGACCAGGGTGTCCGGGTCCGGGTACACGCAGATGTCCGGCAACCCCGCGTCCATGCCGCCGGCGACCGCGACGGTCTCGCCCCGGGGTGTGGTGTGGAAGACCGCGCGACAGAAGGCCAGTCCGTGGGTGTGCACCGACGGCAGGTGGTCCACCAGCACGTCGCGACCACGATCGGTGCCGATCAGGTCCGGGTAGGCGACTCGGACCACGTCGATGCCACGCGCCCGCAGGTCGGCGACGATGTCGTGGACCCGGTCCGACTCGGATGGATTCACCGGATTCTCCTCGCACGGGATGGACGGCGGCGACACGAGCCGATTCGTTTGAGCCCAAACCATATGAAGGTCGCAGGTGTCGCACAAGGGGTTGGACAAGCCTTTTACGCACGTGACAACGCGGAGTGGGAGGCATATCGTACGGACCCAAACGATTCGCTCGGCTCGGCTTCGGGCTCGCAGAGGGAGGCGCCATGACCGGCGTACGCGGCGTACACGGTTTCTTCCACCCCAAGACCGGCACGGGCCGGTCGTCGATGATCCCCGCACCCCCGTGGCACTACTCCGGCGACCTGCTCACCGTCGAATACCGCACCGACCCCGCCCGGGTGGCCGAACTGCTGCCCCCGCAACTCGAACTCGCCGACGAGGACCCCGGCGCGGTCGCGCTGATCTGGGCCGACTGGCAGTCCTGCTCGGCCGGGCGGGGCGAACTGCTCGACCCGGTGCGCGCGCAGTACAAGGAGTGCTTCGTGGTGGTGCGCTGCCGCTACGCGGGGGTGACCTACTCGCGCTGCGTGTACATCTGGGTGGACAAGGACTTCGCCATCGCGCGCGGACTGCACCAGGGCTATCCGAAGAAGCTGGGCTCGATCCACCAGACCCGGCCGCACCCGTACGGCCCGGCGCCCCGTATCGAGGCGGGCGCGAGGTTCGGCGCCACCCTCGCCGCCGCCGACCGGCGCCTCGCCGAGGTGGTGGTGACGCTGCGCGAGCCTGTGCCGACCAACGGCTTCGTCAACGGGCATCCGATGGCGCACCACCGCTGGTTGCCGTCGATCGAACCGGGCGGGGGACTGGCCCTGGACGAACTGGTGGTCACCGGCGCCGAGTCCGCCGAGGGCGGGCAGGCGTGGGCCGGCGACGCGGAGCTGACCCTGTTCGAGGCGCCCACGGAGGAACTGGCCCGGCTGGAGCCGATCGAGCCGATCGGCGCCTACTACCGCCAGGTCGGCGTGGTCTGGAACGGCGGCACGCTGCTGGCGAGCGGCGCGTCGGGCGCGGCGTAGGCCCGGCGGGAGCACACGCGTGAAGGACCCTGCCGACCGGCAGGGTCCTTCACGCGTACGCGGTCAGCCGCGCCCTCGCCCGATGCCCGCGTACACGTGCGGTCGCGCCGCGCGCAGGTACAGCGCGAACAGCGCGCCGACCACCCCCGAGCCGAGCACCAGCGCGGGCAGTACCCAGCGCAGCGCGGAGCCCGAGTCGACGCCCAGGAGTACGCCGAAGTTGTCCAGGGCGGCGACGAACACCACCGCGAGCAGCACCGCGGCGACGGCGGGCGCCAACAACCGGCTCCACGCGTTCTCGCCGTCGGCGCCGCGTCGCAGGAAAAAGGCGATCACCGCGAGCGAGGTCAGCACCAGGAGCAACATCACGCCGAGCGCGCCCAGGTTGGTGAACCAGTTGAACAGGGTCGCCATCGGGTCGCGGTCGAGCACGGCGAACACGATCACCACCGCCGCGGCGAGCACGGTCTGGGTGGCCGAACCCAGGTGCGGGGAGTCGTTGCGCGGATGGGTGCGGCCCAGCGGGGTCGGCAGCACCCCCTCGCGGCCGAGCGCGAAGAAGTAGCGCGCGACCGCGTTGTGGAAGGACAGCAGCGCGGCGAACAGGCTGGTGATCAGGAACACCTGGGCCACGTCGGCGAAACCCGAGCCGATCTGGTCGCCGCCGAGCACGAAGATCAGGTTCGGCCCGTGCTCGCCCGCCGCCGCGACCGCCTTGTCGGTACCCGCGCCGCTGATCAGCGCCCAGGCGGTGATCGCGTACAGCACGCCGATCACGCCGACCGAGATGTAGGTCGAGCGGGCCACGGTGCGCCGGGGATCCCGGCACTCCTCGCCGTAGATCGCGGCCGACTCGAAGCCGGTGAAGGAGGCCATCACGAAGCACAAGGCCGCGCCCATCGAGCCGGTGGTCAGCGCGTCCCAGGAGAAGGGGTGCAGCGACACGCCCTCGGGAGCGTGGCCGAACGCGCCGATGTCGAAGACCAGTACGGTGATCGTCTCGGCGATCAGCAGCGCGGCCAGCACCCGCGCGTTGAGGTCGATCCGCAGGTAGCCGAGGGTGCCGACGACCGCGATGCCGACCAGGACGATCACCCACCAGTCGACGTGCCACCCGAACTTGGCGTCCAGGAAGTCGGCCGTGGTGAAGCCGAACAGGCCGTAGATGCCGATCTGCATGGCGTTGTACGAGATCAGCGCGATGAACGCGGCGCCGAGGCCGGCGACCCGGCCCAGGCCCTGGGCCACGTAGGCGTAGAACGCGCCCGCGCCGGTGATCCGTCGGCTCATCGCCGCGTAGCCGACGCTGAAGACGGCGAGCAGGGCGGCCAGGACGAGGTAGGCCGCCGGTATGCCGGACGTCTCGGTGACCGCGAGGCTCTGCGGGATGCCGCCGGCGGCGACGGTGAGGGGCGCGGAGGCCGCCACCACGAAGAAGACGATGTGCGCGACACCGAGCGAACCGCGGGAGGACACGGTCGGGTCGGGGCCGGGGGAGTTGTTCGTCGACGCTTCTCTGACTGCCATGTCCGGCGCCTCCGAGGATGGGGACGGGTGGGGACCGGTGGGAACGGGCGGGAAGCCATTCGTTTGGGTCCGTACGACCTGTGGGTGCCGCCGATCGTACGGATGCAAACAGGTCCTCACAAGAGCTAGATTTCAAGGTGCACAGGGCGTATCGGGCCGGGGTCGGATACGCGCACGACTAGATAAGGCGGGGCACGTTGGTCGGCAAGCGGTCCATCACCGAGACGGAGAAGGCCGTTCAGGCCCGGCTGGGCGACATCCCGCTGCGGCGCGAGCAGATGGCCGCGGTGTCGAACATCTATCGGGCCGCCGCCGCGGTGCGCCAGCACCTGGAGAACTCGGTGCTGCGCGACGCCGAACTCACCTGGACCGCGTTCACGGTGTTGTGGGAGGTGTGGATCTGGGGCGAGAGCGAGACCCGGCACGTCGCCGAGGAGGCGGGTATCTCCAAGGGCACGCTCACCGGCGTGGCCCGCACGCTGGAGACGCGCGGGCTGCTCAACCGCACGGCGCACGCCACCGACGGCCGGCTCGTGCTGCTCTCGCTGACCCCCGCCGGCGAGGAGCTGATGGCCCGGGTCTTCCCGGCCTTCAACGCCGAGGAGGCCTTCGTCGCCGACGACCTGACCCCGGACGAATGCCTCACCCTGGCCGACGGCCTGCGCCGCATCGTGGCGCAACTGGAGGCCAGGGGAGAGGAACGCCGCCAGGAACTCCTGGCCGGCGGCGAACCGAAGCCGAGGCGCGGGGGGCGACGGCCGAAGGGGTAGCCGGGGTCGGATCGGCCGGGTGCGGCGCGGGGTGGTCTGGTGCGGGCCGGCCGCGGCGGATCGGTCCGGCGCGGGGTGGCCTGGTGTGATGGGGTCAGCTCGGTGGTGTTACCAGGCCCGCCTCGTAGGCGGCGATGACGAGTTGTACGCGGTCGCGGGCGCCGAGTTTGGTCAGTAGTCGGCCCACGTGGGTTTTCGCGGTGGCGGGGCCGATGTACAACTCGGCGGCGATCTCGGTGTTGGTCAGGCCGCGTCCGACCAGGGTGAGTACCTCGCGTTCACGGTTGGTGATGCCGGGCAGCGCGGCGTCCCGGCGGGTCACCCGGTCCGGGTCGCCGGCGGGTTCGGGGCGGCAGGCGAACTCGGCGATCAATCGGCGGGTGACGCTCGGCGCGATCAGCCCGTCGCCGCCGGCCACCACCCGGATGGCGGCGAGGATGTCCACCAGTGCCATGTCCTTGACCAGGAATCCGGCGGCGCCCGCGCGCAGTGCGCCGTACACGTTCTCGTCGTCGTCGAACGTGGTCAGCACCAGGACCCGGGTGGTCGGGCACTCGGCGGTGATGATCCGGGTGGCCTCGATGCCGTCCATGCCGGGCATCCGGATGTCCATCACCACCACGTCCGGGCGCAGCGCGGCGGCCAGTTCGACGGCGCGCGTGCCGGTACCGGCCTCGCCGACCACCTCCAGGTCGGGCAGGCCGGCGATGACCATGCCCAGGCCGGCGCGGATCAGTTCCTGGTCGTCGACCAGGACGACGCGGGTGCTCACGCGGGCAACCTCGCCGCGACCCGGAAGCCGCCCTCGGGCCGCGCCCCGGCGCCGAACCGCCCGCCGACCAGGGCCACCCGCTCGCGCATCCCGGCGATGCCGAGGCCGGTGCCGCCGGACACCCCGACCGGCGGCGGGCCGTCGCCGTCGTCGATCACCTCGATGGCCACCTCGTCGGCCAGGTACTCCACGGACACCCGACACCGCCGGGTGCCGGAGTGGCGCACCGCGTTGGTAACCGACTCCTGGATGATCCGGAACGCCGCCAGGTCGATCTCGGGCGGCAGCGGGCGGCGGTGCCCGTGCCAGGTCACGTCCACCCGTACACCTGCCGCCGCCGTGGTCGCGGCCAACCGGTCGACTCCTTCCAGGCCGACCGCGGGCGCGAGTCGAGCGCCGTCCGCCCCGGCCTCGTCGTCGCCGTCCACCCGGCGCAGCGACACCAGCATCCGGCGCAGTTCGGCCAGGGTCTGCCGGCTGGTGGTCTCGATCGCGTCGAGTGCGGTGCGCGCGCCGGCCGGCTGCGTGTCCAGGACCAGGCTCGCCGCGCCCGCCTGGATCGCGATCACGCCGATGCTGTGCGCCACCATGTCGTGCAACTCGCGGGCGATCCGCAGTCGTTCGGCCAGTACCGCGCGGGCGGCCGTCTGCACGCGCAGGGCTTCGATGTGGTCGCGGCGCCGGCCGAAGGAGTTGCCGATCAGCCAGCCGATCAGCACTGTGGCGAGGCCGGCCGCGAGTTGGGAGAGCAGGTCGCCGACGGTATCGCCGTGGGATGCGCCGGCCCACCGGCTGACGAACACCGCGCTCCACACGGCCGGTACCAGCGCGGCCACGACGATGCCGGCGCGGCGCGGCGCACCGGCCGCGAACCGGCCGACCAGGACGGCGAGGGCCGGGAACAGCGGCCAGGCCCGGTCGCGCAGCACCAACACCGCGATCGACTCGGCCACCATGACCGCGAGCACCGGCAACGGCCGGTGGCGCAGTGGCCCCACCGGCAGCGCGAGCAGCACGGCCACGAGCGCCGCGCCCGACATCGCCCAGTGCGCGAAAGGTTCCCGCGTCGCGTACAGCAGCACGTGCAGCACGACCCACGCCGCGGCCGTGCACAGGCCGAGCAGCGGGGCGAGGACGGCGCGGATGCCGGCGGGCAGGCCGGGTGGACGTGGCCGGCGCGGAGTACGCGGCGGTTCGAGCCGGAATGGTGTTGCCATCCGGGTCGGGGTCGATATCGGGGGAGACGAGTTGTCTGCGGGCACCGGCCGATCGTAGCCGGCGGTGTGTGTGTCGAACGTCCGCCGCCGGGCGTACACCCGGGCGGCTACCCGGAGGCCGGCGGATGTCGGACGGGTCTGCTTCGCTCGGTGCGCCGCAGCGAGCGGGTGGTCCGGACGAGGAGGAAACGTGGGTACGTGGGGCAGCGGTAACTTCGACAGCGATCCCGCCCATGAGCACTTGACGATGATCGTGGATCGGCTCGTCGACGAGGTCGCCGAGGTGATGGCGGCGGACGATCCGGTGCAGCTGGAGCCGGACGAGTACTGGGGTGTGGCGATCCCGTGCAACCTGGAGCTGGTGTGCGCGCTGTACGACGCCGGCTATGTCGCCGACAGCATGCCCGCCGCCGAGGTGGTCGAGGGGTGGAAGGAGACCTTCGTGGGTGTCTGGGAGCGGACCATCGACGGTCTGGGGCCGTCGGAGGAGTGGAAGCGGGAGCGGCGGGCGATCCTGGTCGCCACGTTCGACCGCATGGTGCGGGCGTGTACCGAGGCCGCCCGATAGCACGCCGCGCGCCGAGTGGTGCCGCGGGTGGCTACCTCGTGGCCGCCTCGATCAGTGCGTCGAACAGGGCCTGTTGGGTCGGGTCGGTGGCGGCGGTGTCCTCGGGGTGCCACTGGATCGCGACGAACCAGCCTGCGGGGTCGACGAGTTCGACCGCCTCGACGATGCCGTCGGCGGCGGTGCCGGTGACCCGGAGGCCGGGGGCCGGGCGGTCGATCGCCTGGTGGTGGTAGCAGGAGACGTCCAGCTCCTTGGTGCCGGCGGCCCGGGCGGTGGTCGAGTCGGGGGTCAGCGTCACCGGGTGCACGACGTGGCGGTGGTGGACGGGCATGTCCTGGGACAGCGTGCCGCCGAGCGCCACGTTGACCACCTGGAGGCCGCGACAGACGGCGAGGGTGGGCAGGCCGACGGCCAGTGCGTGGCGGGCGGCGGCGAGGTCGAAGGCGTCCTGGTCGGCGTCGACGTCGTACACCTCGTCGTGCGTGGTGTCCGCGCCGTAGGTGCTCGGCGCCAAGTCGCCGCCGCCGGGCAGCAGCAGGCCGTCGGCGCGGGCCAACCGGCCTGCGGCACCGGCGGGTTCGGCCGGGTGCATCATGAACGGCTCGCCGCCCGCCCGGTACACCGCCTCGGCGAGGGCGCGGGCGGTGACCTCGGCGGCGTAGCGCAGTGCCGACGCGGTGGCCGCGAACCGGCAGGGGAGGGCTATCAGGGGACGGGGCACGGGGGTCTCCGGAGGTGCGGCGGGACGGTGGCGTGCTGCGGGGTCGGGGCCGGCGGCCCGGCCGCTCGGAACCAACCGCCGTGCGGGTCGGGCGAGGTGCCGGACGGCCGGGTCACAGGCGGATCCAGGTGGTCTTGAGGTCGGTGTACTTGTCGAGCGCGTGCAGCGACTTGTCCCGGCCGTGGCCCGATTGTTTGACGCCGCCGAACGGGACGTTGAGGCCGCCCTCCTCGTAGCAGTTGACCCAGACCGTGCCGGCGCGCACGGCTCGGGACAGGCGGTGCGCGGTGGAGAGGTCGGTGGTCCACACGCCCGCCGCGAGGCCGTACTCGGTCGCGTTGGCGAGTCGGATCGCCTCGTCCTCGGTATCGAACGTGAGCACCGCCAGCACCGGGCCGAACACCTCCTCGCGGGCGAGCGCCATGTCGGGGGTGACCCGGTCGAACACGGTCGGCTCCAGGTAGTGGCCCGGGCGATCGAGCCGGGCCCCGCCGGTGCGCAGCCGGGCGCCGGCGGCGTCGGCGCGGGCGATGTGGTCCCCGACCCGGGCCAGGTGCTCGGCGGTCACCAATGCGCCCATCGTGGTGTCCGGGTCGAGCGGGTCGCCGACGCGCAGCGCGCGGGCCCGGTCGACCACCGCGTCCACCACCTCGTCGGCGATCGAGGAGTGCACGAGCAGCCGGGACGGCGCGGTACACATCTCGCCCTGGTTGAAGAAGATGCCCCATGCGGCGCTTGCCGCGGCGGCCGGTATGTCGGCGTCGGGCAGCACGATGTGCGGGGATTTCCCGCCCAGTTCGAGCCAGACCCGCTTGAGGTTGGAGTCGGCGGCGTAGCGCAGGAAGTGCCGGCCGACGGCGGTGGAGCCGGTGAACGCGAGCACGTCGACGTCCCGGTGCAGGCCGAGGGCGCGGCCGGTGGTCGGGCCCTCGCCGGCGATCACGTTGAACACCCCCGGCGGCAGGCCGGCTTCGCTCGCGAGGCGGCCCAACCGCAGCGCGGACAGCGGTGATTGCTCGGCGGGTTTGAGGACGACGGTGCAGCCGGCCGCCAGTGCCGGGGCGACCTTCCAGGCGGCCATGGTGAGCGGGAAGTTCCACGGGACGACCGCCGCGACCACGCCCACCGGTTCGCGAGTGACCAGGGCCAGGGCGTCGGCGGGGGTCTGCGGTGCCTCGTCGACCAGCTTGTCGGCGACCTCGCCGTACCAGCGGAACGTGGCCGCCACCGCGCGCAGTTCGATGTCGTACGCCTCGGTGATCGGCTTGCCCATCTCCAGTGAGACGGTCAGCGCGAGTTCGGCGCGGTGGGCCTCGACGGCGTCGGCGAGCCGGACCAGCGCCCGGCCGCGTTCGGCCGGAGCCAGTCGGGGCCAGGGCCCGGCGTCGAAGGCGCGGCGGGCGGCGGCGACGGCCAGGTCGACCTCGCGCTGCCCGGCGCGGGCGGGCTCGGCGAGGGGCGTGCCGTCGCGCGGGGCGATCACGGTGAAGGTGTCGCCGCCGCCGGGGTGGTCCTCGCCGTCGATGTGATGGACGGTCACGGGACGGAGGCGGTCGGCGCGTCGTAGCCAGTCGTGGTGCGTGGGCTGGTGGGGCGGGTCGCTCGGGTGCGGGTGCTCCGTCATGGTGTCCGCTTTCGTCGGGGTGGTCGGCCGCGCGAGGCGACCGGACGGCGGGGCCTTCGTGATGATTGTTTGGGGGCAAACGATACAGCGGAACGGCCTTCCCGGGAGAGGGCTTGACCGGCGTGTTCGGCGCCGGCTAAATTGTTTGGGGTCAAACGACTTGGAGGGGTATCCATGACCGAGGTCACCGTCGCGGGCGTCACCGTCGACACCCGGCACTGGATCGGTGGCGAGCGGGTCGGGTCCGCGGACACCTTCACCGACGTCTCGCCGATCGACGGCGCCGTGCTCGGCGAGATCGCCCGGGGCGGGCGCGCCGAGGCCGACGCGGCGGTGGCCGCCGCCCGCGCCGCCTTCCCCGGGTGGGCCGCCACGTCGCCCGCCGAGCGGGCCCGGCTGCTGCGCGCCGTCGCCGACGGCGTCGAGGCCCGGCTCGCCGAGTTGGCGATCGTCGAGACCACGGACAACGGCGCGCTGCTTCGCTCGCACCTGCGCGGGGTGATGCCGCGGGTCGCGCACAACTTCCGCTTCTTCGCCGACTGGCTGACCGACTCGCTCGGGCACGACGACTTCGACACCCGGGGCCACGAGAATCGGGTCTCGTGGGACCCGGCCGGGCCGTGTGTGCTGATCACCCCGTGGAACGCGCCGCTGATGCTGGCCACCTGGAAGGTGGCCCCGGCGCTCGCGGCCGGCAACACCGTCGTGCTCAAGGCCGCCGAATGGACCCCGCTGACCGCATCGCTCCTGGCCGACATCACCGCCGAGGCGGGCCTGCCGGCGGGGGTGTTCAACGTGGTCCAGGGCTACGGCGAGGAGGTCGGCGCCGCGCTGACCGCACACCCGGACGTGCGCCGGATCAGCTTCACCGGCTCGGTCCCCACCGCCCGGCACATCGGCGCCGCCGCAGCCGCCAACCTCACCCCGGTCAGCCTCGAACTCGGCGGCAAATCCCCGCTGTTGGTCTTCGCCGATGCCGACCTGGACCTGGCCGTGGAGCTGGCCGTCGAACAGTACGACAACGCCGGCCAGGTCTGCCTGGCGGCCACCCGGCTGCTCGTCGACGCCGCCGTCGCCGACGAGTTCACCGCCCGGTTCCTGGCGAAGGCCCGCACCCTGGTCCAGGGCGATCCGCGCGATCCGGCCACCGACATGGGACCCAACATCCACCCGGAGCACCTCGCCCGGGTCGACGGCTTCGTCCGCCGCGCGCTCGACGCCGGCGCCAAGGCCCTGCTCGGCGGCGGCCCCCACACCGGGCTGGGCGGACTGTACTACCGCCCCACGCTGCTCACCGACGTCGCCCAGGACGCCGAGATCGTCCAGGAGGAGGTGTTCGGCCCGGTGCTGACCCTCCAGACCTTCACCACCGAGGACGAGGCGATCACCCTCGCCAACGACACCCGATTCGGGCTGGCCGCAACGTTGGTGACGGGAGGTCGGGAGCGTGCCCGGCGGGTCGGCGCACGGCTCGTCGCGGGCACGGTGTGGGTCAACTGCTTCTTCGTCCGCGACCTGCGGGCACCCTTCGGCGGCGCGCGGCAGTCGGGCGTCGGCCGCGAAGGCGGCACCTGGAGCTTCGACTTCTACTGCGACGTCAAGAACACCGTGACCTCGCCGAACGGATGGCACTGACCATGGGAGAGATCGTCGGCGCGGGCATCCTGGCCCACTCGCCCACCATCATGCTGCCCCCGGACGTGCGGCACGAGCTGAACGAGGGACGGGAGATCAGCCTGGTCCCGGCCCTGGCCCGGCTGCGCGCCGAGGTGTTCGAACGGCTCGACTACGACACCGTCGTGGTCTTCGACTCGCACTGGGCGACCACCGTCGAGTTCGTCGTCGCCGCCCAGGCGCACCGCGCCGGGCTGTACACCTCCGAGGAACTGCCGCGCGGCATGCGGCAGATTCCCTACGCCTTCCCCGGCGACCCGGAACTGGCGCACGCCACTGCCGGGTTCGCCGCCAAGCACGGCACCTGGATCACCCCGATCGAGGACCCGTTCCTGCCGATCCACTACGCCACCGTCAACCTGTGGCACCACCTGGGCGTACCCGGCAAACGCTGGCTGGGCATCGGTTGTTGCCAGACCGCCGACGTCGAGGACAACCTGCGGCTCGGCCGGGCGCTCGCCGACGGCATCGCGGCCACCGACCGCAGGGTGCTCCTGATCGCGTCCGGCGCGTTCTCGCACACGTTCTGGAGCTTGCGCGAACTGCGCGACCACGAAGCCTCGGACCCGGTCCACGTGCGCACCCCGCAGGCGCGCGCCGCCGATGAGCAGCGCATCGCCTGGATGGAGCGCGGAGACCACGCGAGCGTACTCGCGGGCATGCCGGACTTCCTGCGCCACAAGCCCGAGGCCCGCTTCGGGCACTACCTGATGATGCTCGGCGCGCTCGGCGAGGAGCGCTGCACCGCGCCGGGGCGGCTGGTCGGCGACTACGAGAACGCCACCGGCACCGGGCAGGCACACGTCTGGTTCGACCGACCGGCGGGCGGCTGGACGGCGCCCCACGCACACACCTCGCGGGTTGCCGACCCCACCTCCCGGGTCGCCGACCCCCACACCTCCCGAGGACGAGCCGAATGACCACCACCGAGTACCGCCGCATCCTGCTCGACGGCGCCGTCGTCGAGGTCGTCCGCGAAGGGGCCGAACTGGTCGCCGCCGACGGCCGACGGATCAAGGCCGCCGCCGCGCACCACCTGCCGCCGATTGCACCGGGCAAGATCGTCGCGGTGCACCTCAACCACCGCAGCCGGGTGGAGGAGTTCGGCACCTCGCTGCCGCCCGCGCCGACCTACTTCCACAAGCCGACCTCGTCGCTGAACGCGCACGGCGGTGCGGTGGTTCGCCCGGCCGGGTGCAAATACCTCAACTACGAGGGCGAGATCGCGATCGTGATCGGCCGAACCTGCCGCAACATCGCCCCCGCCGACGCGGGCGCGTACATCCGCGGCTACACCCTCGCCAACGACTACGGCCTGCACGACTTCCGGGACACCGACGCCGGTTCGATGTTGCGGGTCAAGGGCTCCGACACGCTGTGCCCGCTCGGCCCCGGCCTGGTCGAGGGCTGGGACTTCCGCGGCAAGGTGCTGCGCACCTACGTCAACGGCGCGGTGGTGCAGGAGGGTTCCACGGACGAGATGGAGTGGGACATGCACTACCTCGTCGCCGACATCGCCCGCACGATCACGCTCGACCCCGGCGACGTGCTCCTGTCCGGCACCCCGGCCGGCTCGCGTCCCGTACAGCCGGGCGATGTGGTCGAGGTCGAGGCGGAGGGCCTGGGCCGACTGACCAACCACATCGTCACCGGCCCGACCCCCATTCGCACCGACTGCGGCGCGCAGCCCACCGAGTCCGAAGAGGTGCGCTCCACGGCCCTCGGCGGCGACTGGGAGCTGCGCGGAATCCGCGCGCCCAGGCGATGAGTTGCCCGCCATTCGCTCGGCCGCCCACCTCATTCGAACGGAAGGGACCACGACCGTGAAGGTCATCGTCGACATGGACCGGTGTCGGGACCACGGGCAGTGCGTGTTCTCCGCGCCCGAGGTGTTCCGGATCAACGATGCCGGACGCCTCGAGTTCGTCGCCGAACCGGACGACACGCTGCGCGACGCGGTCGAGGACGCCGCCGACGTCTGCCCGTTGCAGGCCATCACGATCGAGGACTGAGCGATGACCGGGCGTCGGGTGGTGGTCGTCGGCGCGTCCATGGGCGGTCTGCGGGCCGCCGAACAACTGCGGGCGGCCGGCTGGACCGGCGGCATCACCGTCTTGGGCGACGAGCCGCACATGCCGTACAACCGGCCGCCGTTGTCCAAGGACGCGCTCGCCGGCGAGGTGACGCACGCGGCGGTCGCCTTTCGGCTGCGCGCGAGTTGCGCGGACGTCGACTGGCGGTTGGGCGAGGCGGTGACCGGGGTCGACCTGGACGCGCGTCGGGTCCGGTTGGCGGGCGGATCGTCGTTGTCGTACGCGGGACTGGTGGTGGCCACCGGGCTGCGTGCGCGTCGGCTGGGCTGCCCGGGGCCGGCGGTGGGGCGGCACGTGGTGCGCACCCTCGACGACGCGCGCGGGCTGCGCGACGCGCTCGGTCCCGGGCGTCGGGTGGTGGTCGTGGGCGCGGGCTTCATCGGCTGCGAAGTCGCGGCCACCGCCCGCCTGTCGGGGGCGGAGGTGACGGTGGTGGCGCGGGAGGCGGAGCCGATGTACCGCCCGCTCGGCGCCGAACTCGGCGCGGCCGTGCGCCGGCGGCACACGGATCGTGGGGTGCGCTTCGAACTCGGCCGCACGGTGGAGCGGTTGACGGGGAAGGGGCACGCCACCGGGGTCGTCCTGGACGACGGCCGCACGCTCCCGGCCGACGTGGTGATCGAGGCGATCGGCGCGATCCCGAACACCGAATGGCTGACCGGCAACGGCCTCGACCTCACCGACGGCGTGCGCTGCGACGCGGCCCTGCGGGTCGAATCCCGCCCCGACGTGGTGGCCGTCGGCGATGTGGCCCGCTTCGCCAACCCGCGCTACGACGACGTCCCACGCCGCGTCGAACACTGGAGCATCCCCACGGACACGGCCAGGCACGCGGCCCGCACCCTGACCGCCCACCTGTCCGACACCGCCGCGCCCGACGCCCCCTTCGCCCCGCTGCCCGGCTTCTGGTCCGACCAGTACGAGGACCGCCTCCAGTCCTACGGCGCCCCCGCCCTCGGTGCCACCGACATCCGCCTCCTCGAAGGCACGTGGACCACCGCCTGCGCGGTCGGCTACCACCGCGACGACACCCTGGTGGGCGTGGTGGCCCTGACCCCCAGAGGCCACCCCTTGTCCACCAAATACCGCGGCCACCTCGACTGACCCCCTCCCGCGTGACCCCGCTGTCGCAACCCTCCGTGTCGAAGACCACGGAGCAGTCCGGTTCCCACTCGAAGTCGTAGCTGTTGCCGTGTGTACGCCCGCGCCGTCCCGCCGCCCCGGACGAGCGACCGGCGGTCGCCCGGGCGACGTCGTGCCGGCCGATTCTCGTCCCTTCGAGCGGGTTCCGCACGACAGTTGCCGGCACGCCCAGCGAACTCCCGGGCAACCGAGGTCGAACGGCATCCGAACACCTCGCGCGTCGCCGAGCCCCCGTCCTCCGCCTGCGTGATCATGCGGGAACGCGCCGTTGCAAAAAGGATCATCGTGGGGGTTGACACTGAAAGTTGGTCTAGACCAACCTAGAGGTACGGGGATTGGAGAGGTGTGTGTCCCGGCATGGCCGCAGCGTGGTAGCGCGGCCGGTCGGTGAGGCATCTCGCGTTCGCTTTGGGTGTCCGCGATCGATGTGCGGCGCCGGATACGAGGAGGTAGGAATCCCGATCGAGGCTTCGTCGGGGATCACGGCCTCCCCGGACCACCCCCCTTGTACCGCCGAACCTCCCGGCCGACCTCCCTCGGCCGTTTTCCACGGCTGACTCCCACAGCCGAACTCCCGAGCACCGCACACGGCACCACATCGGCGGCCTCACCCGACACACGTTCCGCGACCGGCACGACCTCGCGGCACGCGCAGGCAGGCGAGGTTGCGATGTGTCCTGCCCCCGGTCGGATCGAGGCGACCCGCAGGCCGGGCGAGCGCGCGCGAGCAGCCGCGCTTGTCCGATGACGAGCGAACCGCCCTTTCCTATCCACGACTTCACGTGCCCGGGAACGGCCGACCGCCGCCCGTGCCTCGACTCGCCCGGTCGATCCCGGACGGCGACGGCCGGGGGCGGGGCGATCGCGCCGACGCGCCGGTACGCCGGCACGAACCGCGATGTCCCACGCCCCCATACCGACCAGATCATTCGAGCCTTGGAGGGATCGTATGCCGACGCCCGAATCCGACCCATACCCGTACCGAGCCGCGTCCGAGATCCCCTACTTCAGTTCGATCGGCGAGACCTACCTGGCCCCGACCCCGCTGCGCGACCTGAAGAAGACCCGACCCCTGCGGGTGCTCTCCGAAGCCGACTTCGACTTCTGGCAGACCTACGGGTACGTCGTCGTCAAGGAGGCCATCCCGGCCGAGGCCGCCGCGCGACTGCTCGAATTCGCCTGGGACTTCCAGGGGCTCGACCCCGACGACCCCGAGAGCTGGTACTCGGACGACCGGCACTTCCGTTCCGCGCTGGATCGCGAGCTGCACATTTACGGCTTCGTCGAGGCATACCACCACCAACTCATCTGGGACAGCCGCCAGTCCGCCCGTGTCTATGACGCCTTCGTCGACGTGTGGGACTGCGAGGAGCTGTGGGTGACGCTGGACCGGCTCAACCTGAACCCGCCCAACGTCCGCGACCGTGACCGCGCGCACATCGCGCCCACGGACAAGGGTTTCGACATCGAGCTGCACTGGGACGTCGACACCACACTCGCGACACCCCCGCAGCGGGTACAGGGCATCATCGCGCTCGACGACACCCGCACGGACCACGGCGGTTTCCAGTGCTCGCCGGAGCTGTTCCGCCGATTCGAGCACTGGAAGTCCGGCCAACCCGAGGACCGCGACCCGATCCGGCCGGATGCCGACCGCGACGAATACCCGGTGGTGCGACCGCAGTTGGCGGCCGGCGACCTGCTGATCTGGAACGGACTGCTCGCCCACGGCGTGGCCCGCAACACCTCCGAGCGCGGCGTGCGCGCGGTCCAGTACCTGTCCATGATGCCCGCGCTCGAAAGCAACCGGGAACTGACCGAATCCCGAGTCGACTCCTGGCGGCACCTGCGCACCCCCGACTGGAACAAGACGCTGGTCGGCGACGCCCGCAAACACGAATCCCTCAGGTACGAGACGGCGACGCTGAACGACCTCGGCAGGAAGCTCCTGGGCCTCGAATCCTGGAGCGGG
This sequence comes from Embleya sp. NPDC055664, assembly GCF_053618075.1. Lineage (NCBI taxonomy): Bacteria > Bacillati > Actinomycetota > Actinomycetes > Kitasatosporales > Streptomycetaceae > Embleya > Embleya sp. NPDC055664. The sequence continues at coordinate 115,876 of NZ_JBSHGZ010000016.1, read as the reverse complement.
CACACACCCGCACCATCGACCGGAGAAGCGCAATGCACGCAATCTGCCTGACCCTCCCCACCAACAGGGCCTGCGCCGCGACCATTTCGGCGATCGCCGCCGAAGCCGCCCATGCGGCCGGGCGCTTCGACGTCGAGGTGCACCTGCTGATCCTCGACTCCGCCGACCCGGCGACACTGAGCGAACACCGGCAGGCGGTCGCCGCTCTGCCGGCGACACCGCACGTGGTCGTGCACCACCTCGACGAGAGCGAACAGCGCGCCTTCCTCCGCGCGGTTCTCGCCCGCGCCGACGTCACCAAGCCGGACCTGCTGCTCGACCTGATGCTCCCGGACCGGGTCTCCTACGGCGCCTGCACGAACCGCGCGTTCCTGATCGCCGCCGCCCTCGGCTGCCGATCGATCCACCGCCGGGACTCGGACAGCACCTACCAAATGCTCGACGGCGCTCCCGTCTTCCCGATCCACCACGAGCTGATGTCGCTCGGCCGACCGGCGCGCGAGGCGAGCGCCGGCGTGTCGGAGACCACCCTCGACCCGACCCTCGCCGCCGACCCCGTGGTCCTGGTCGGCAGCTCGTTCGTCGGCGAACTCTCGGTCGACATCGGCGAGATCCGCCGCCTCGACCCCGAGGTGTACTACGACGTGGTCGGCCTGTGGGCCCCGCCCGCCTGGTCCGACGAGCGCAAGCGGGAGCTGGTCGACGAGTCGTTCACGGGCGCGGGCACCGCGCCGTTCGTCGCGGACCACTCGCTCCTGACCGTCGTCGACCCGATGCGGGTGGACATGTGCAACGTCGCGTTCGACCACGCGGTGTACGAGCGGGTACCGCTGCCGCCGGCCACCGACACCATCGGCAGCGACTACTTCCTCCTGCACCTGATCCACGACGCCGCGCTGCCCGGAGTCCTGCACAACCGCAACATCGTGAACTTCTACACCGCGGAACGCCGCACCGACCCCGGATTCGCGGCCTACCAGACCCGGTTGACCAAGTTCTTTCTCTCGATGCTCTACTTCGAGTTCATCTACGACCGCATGGCGGCGGCCGGCGGCACGCTCCTGGACGACGAACGCCACGTACGTCCCGCGGTGATCGCCGAACTCGCCCGCGAGAGCACCCGGTCGGACCGCACCGACAACATCGCCCGACTGCGCAGCCTGGACCGCTCCTACCGGCGACTGGGCGGGCGCTACGCCGAGTTCGCCGACACGCTCGCCACCCGCGGCCCACGCCTGCTCGACGAGGTCCAGGAGGACGTCGAGGACTTCGCGCTGCTGATCGAGACATGGGATTCGCTGGTCCGGGCGAGCCGGACCACAAGCCTCCACGAACCGCACGGATAGTGGGACCCGGACCGACATCATGCACGTAAACGCACACATGCGCGCCGCCCTGGCCACCGCCGACGACGACCTGATCGTCTTCGATCTCGCGGGCATCGAAGAACGCTACGACACGCTGACCCGCGAACTCCCCGACGTGGCGGTGCGATTCGCGATGAAGGCCTGCCCCGTGGACGAGGTGCTCGGCTGCCTGGCCCGCCAGGGAGCGGGCTTCGACGCGGCCAGCCCGCAGGAGATCGCGCAGGCGATCGAGACCGGCGTACCCGTGGACCGCATCCACTACGGCAACACCATCAAGTCCGACCGGAACATCGCCGACGCGTACCGGCTCGGCATCCGCGACTTCGCCACCGACAGCATCGAGGACGTCGCCGCGATCGCCGCACACGCCCCCGGCTCCCGAGTCTTCTGCCGCCTCGCCACCAGCGGGGAGGGCGCGCTGTGGGGACTCAGCCGCAAGTTCGGCTGCTCCGGCGCCGATGCCCTGCGGATCCTGGAACGGGCCCGCGCCGAGGGCCTGATCCCCGCCGGACTGTCCGTCCACGTCGGCTCGCAACAGATGACCACCGAGGGCTGGCAGGAGGCGTTCGACCGGATCGCGGACACCCTCGCGGCACTGAACCGGCGCGGGATCCACCCCGACCACGTCAACCTCGGCGGCGGACTGCCGGCGCTGGGCTACCTCGACCGACACGGCCAACCGCTGGAACCCCCACTGGACAAGATCTTCGAGGTCATCCGCGAGGGCATCCGGCGGCTGCGCCGGGTGTCCGCCGTGCCGCTCGACTTCCTGATGGAGCCGGGGCGCTACTTCGTCGCGGACAACGGTGCGATCCGGGCCCGGGTGTCCCGGCTGACCACGCGCGAACAGCCCGACGGGCAGCGCCGCAACTGGCTGTACCTGAGCTGCGGCAAGTTCAACGGCCTGTACGAGATGGACGAACTCCAGTACCGCTTGGTGTTCCCCACACACGGCGGCGCCGAGTACGTGCCCGCCGTGGTGGCCGGGCCCACCTGCGACAGCGACGACGCCTTCGGGGCGGACGGCGACCTCGTCCAGGTGCCCAGGGCGGTCGCCTCGGGGGATCCGGTGTGGATCCTCTCCAGCGGCGCCTACGCCACCAGTTACACCACACAGGGCTTCAACGGGTTCGCCCCGCTGCCGTACACCTGCGTCGACGTATCCGTGGAAGGTCTGGTGTAGATGGACCACGACGTGCGCATTCGGCACATCACCGAAGGCGACTGGGACGACATCGTCGCGCTGGAAGCCGCTACCTATGCCGACGGCGCACTGTCGGAGGGACGGGCCGCGCTCCGCTCGCGGGCCCGTTCCTCGCCGGCCACCTGCTTCGTGCTGGAGGTGGGCCGGCAACTCGCGGGCTACGTCCTGTCGTTGCCATACCCGGTCGGGCAATACCCGGACCTGGACCGCGAGGAGGAGGTGGTCTTCCACTCGCGCAACCTGCACCTGCACGACCTGGTGGTCGGCGAGGCGCACCGCGGCGAGGGCCTGGCGGGCGAGTTGCTGCGCCGGGTGAGCACCGCGGCGCGCGCCAAGCGGTACCAGCGCATCTCCCTCGTCTCCGTCGGCGGCAGCGAGGGGTTCTGGTCGGCGCAGGGGTTCCACGCCCTGCGCGAGATCGCACTCCCCGCGAGCTACGGCCCGGACGCGGTGTACATGTCCATGCCGGTGGCCGCGGACCCCCGTCCGGCCCGGCGCGGACCATCGACGATCCGTCGCGCGGATCACCCTCGGATGACGAAGTAGGCCGATCACATGTTTCGCGTTCGCGATGATTTCCGCCGGGCACAGGTGGCGATCGCAGCACTGTTCTGTTTTCTCGGACTCCAGTACGCCACCTGGGCGTCGCGGTTGCCCGCGATCAAGAGCAAGCTCGATTTGGGCGAGGCCGAGGTCGGTCTGCTGCTGATGGCCTGCGGAGCCGGGGCGGCGGCCTCGTTCCCGCTCGTCGCGATCCTGACCCGACGCCTGGGCTCGCGTCTGCTCGCGCTGCTGTCCGCGCTCGCCCTGGGTGTCCTGCTGCTCGCCCTGGCGGTGGCGCCGAACTACCCCGTGGCGCTGCTGATCATCTGCCTCGACGGGGTGGCGGTGGGTTGCCTGAACGTCGCGATGAACGCGCAGGGCGCCGCGCTCGAGGTGCGGTACCAGCGCACGGCGATGGCCAAGCTGCACGCCACGTTCAGCGGCGGGTCGTTGTGCGCCGCGCTGCTCGCCTCGGGGATGAACGCGCTCACCTCGACACTGGCCGCGCACTTCGCGGTGGCCGCCGTACTGCTGGCGCTGCTGATCGGCTACGCCCGGCCCGGGCTGCTGACCGAGGACGAGGCGGCGCCCAAGGCCGCACCGGAGCCGGCCGCCGACGAGCCGGCGCCCGCGGGCCGGCGCCGGTTGAGCATGCCGTCGCGGATCACCATCTGGATGGGCTGCGCGATGGCCTTCGGCACGGTGACCGAGGGCGCGATGAACGACTGGTCGGCGCTGTACATGAAGGACGTCGTGCACGCGTCGGCCGAGGTGGCCCCGCTGGGTATCGCCGTGGTCTCGGTGATGATGGTGCTCGCCCGGGTCTTCGCCGACGGGTGGCGCACCCGCTGGGGCGACGGGCGGATCGTCCGGGTCGGAAGTGTGCTGGCCGGTGCCGGGTTGGCGGTCGCGCTTGTGGTCGGCGGCGTGGTGCCGGCGCTGATCGGCTTCGCGTGCGTCGGCCTGGGCGTCGCCGCGGTCACCCCGTGTGTGTACGTCGCGGCGGCGCGCGCGGGTTCGGACGCACTGGCCCTGGTCGCCGCGATGGGTACCACCGGCCTGCTGGCAGGGCCGGCCCTGATCGGCTTCATCGCGAGCGGCAGCAGCCTCGTGTGGGGGATGGGCGCGGTCGCCGCCTCGGCCCTCCTGGTCTCCGTCTGCGCGACGCAGATCCACTGGACGAGCGTGACCGACGCCGACGCCGACGCCGACGCCGACGTCAACACCGACACGGACGCCGAGCCCGCCCCCATCCCCGCCCCCGCCGACCGCACCCCGCTCACCGACGCACCTGCGTAACCCGCGCGAGCCCCGGTCCGTGGCCAACGAGCCACGACACGGACGCAAGCCCCGTCACCCGCTTACGAGAAGGCGGGCGACGGGGCTTCCTCGTCTGCGCGCACGGCCGGGCGATCGACGACGCCCGACGCGCGACCCGCCGCGGTGATCAATGTGCACAAATGATGATCATCCATCACATAATGTGGCCGCCCGATCCCATGGAGTGCCGTAACCCCGCGAGGAAACGCATGCGCGTACACCCGAGGCTGAGCGTCGCCTGCCTCATCCTGGTCACGGCCATGGTCGCCGGCCTGTTCGCGCTCCCCTCGTGGGACGGTGCGTCGGCCGCCGACGACGGGCGTACGCGGCCCGCGGCCCACAAGGTCGCCGCGGCCGACGCCGTCGTGGGCATCCGGAAGAAGGTGACCGGGGCAACCATGCCCCTGGAGCCCGGCGCGGTCTTCTCCTACGAACTGACGGCCAGTTGCTCGTCGTTGACCACCTCCTGTGTCGGCGCCGTGGTCGAGGACGTACTCCCGGCCGGATTCGACGTCACCTCGCTGCCGATGACCACTGATACCCGGACCGTGAGCTACGACCCGGCCACCCGCCGGCTGGTGATCACCTTCACCGAGCCGCTGCCCAGCCCGCCCGCCCCGGCCGGCAGCACCGGCCTGCCCGCCGGCGCCAGTCGCAACCTCGCCATCGGCCTGCGGGTGCCCCGGGAGACCACGTTCGAGGACGGCACGCGGATCACCAACACCGCCACGATCAAGGCGGACAACGCCGACCCGGCCGAGGCGAGCGCGGACGTCACCGTGCACATCCCGCGCGAGGTCCGCCCGATCACCACCAAACGCTGGGCCGACGGCTCCGCGGTGGCCCAGTCGCACGCGCAGAGCACCATCACCCTCGGCGTGCGCAACGCGTCGTCCACCTCGGCCCAGGTCACCCGACTCACCGTCGAGGACACCACCCCCGCCACCTTCGACAATTTCGACCTGGTCGGGGTCGGCCCGGTGGACCGCTTCCCGGCCGGCGCCGACCGGGTGCGGGTCCTGGTCTGCACGAAGCCGATCGGCACCCCGTGTACCGACGCCGAGTACGTCGCCGGACCGCTCACCGCCGGCCCGGATGTACCGCTGCCCCCCGGTGTCGAGCCGGGCAGGGTCACCGGTGTGCGCCTGGAGTTCACCAACGGGTCCGGCTCCGCGCTGCCCTACGACCCCACCGGCGGCCAGGTGCCGATGCGGCTCGCCCTGCGGGACACGGTCCGCTCGACCGGTGACCCGCCGGCTCCGGCCACCCGCACGACGATCCACAACTGCGCCGCCACCACCGCCCAGGACCCGATCGCGGGCAGCGTGGCCGGCGCCCCGGCCTGCGCCGACTTCGACATCCTGCCGAACATCGCCACGGTCACCGCGACCAAGGAGTTCTTCTCCGACACCAACGGCGACTTCGTCGCCGACGGCGCCGCCGTGCTCGGCACCCGCGCACCGGTGACCATGGTCGTCGGCGCCGGCAACACCGCCTCCTTCCCGGTCGCGTCGCTGACCATCACCGAGCCGTCCGGCTCCGCCGTGAGCGAGTTCGACAAGGTCGACGTCACCAAGCTCCGGGTCGACTTCCCGCGCGGCGCGGTCGCCGCGACGCTCACCGTCACCTGCCGCGACGGCAGCACCCCGAGCCCGGTCGCGCTGACCCGGCCGCCGGACCAGCAGGTGTTGCCGAACACCGGCTGTCCGAACGGCAGTCCGCCGAGTCGGGTCTCGATCGCCTACACCGGCACGGACGCCGCCGGACACGGCACCATCGTGCCCAATGCGACCGGCGGCCTGGCCCTGCACGGCACGCTCAACGCCCGGGTCGACCAGTCCGACGCCCGCGACGGCGTGGCGAACTGCGCCGACGCCGGCGCGACCAACCCCGTGGACGGCTCCGGCGCGGGCTCGTCCACGGCCTGCACGTCGCTGCCGCTCGAATCGCCCCGGACCGATGTCCGGCAGAGCAAGAGCGTCGACCAGGCCGAACTGCCGCCCGGCACCCCGGTGACGTTCACCCTGGACCTGGCCAACGAGGGCAACGGCGCGATGGACCGGCCCTCGATCACCGACCCGCCGGACCCCACCGCGACCGGCACCGTCTTCGACATCGCCCGGCTGACCTCGCTGAGCGTCGCCTACCGCTACCCGTACGGCCTGCCGATCGTGCTGGAGGTGTACGACCCGGCCGCCTCGGCCTGGGTGCCCTACGCCGCCGGCGACGCCGCGCTGCTCACCCGGGCCCGGGGCGTGCGCGCCCACGTCGAGGGCGACCTGCCCTCGCACGGCCGGATCATCCTCAACGTCACCGTGGAACGCCGCGACGGCGTCCCGGACGGAGCGCAGATCCACAACTGCATGCAGATCGGCTCTGCCGGCACCCCCATCGGCGGCCCCGCCTGCACCAGCGAGAACACCACCACCGCGCCCGCCAGAACCGGCGGCTCGGTACAGAAGAGCCTGGCCCCCTCCACCGTCGCGCGGCCCCTGCCCGGGGTGCCGAGCCAGGAGGTGGACCTGCGGATCCGGGCCGAGAACACCGGCAACACCAACCTGAAGCAGCTCGTGGTCACCGACAACGACGCCGACTTCTTCGACGCCGCCGACCTGCTGCGGATCGCCGGGGTGAGCTTCCCGCCCGGCGCCGACCAGGTCCGGGTGGACGCCTGTACCACCGCCTGCGCCGATCCCGGCGCGACCTGGATCACCGGTACCACGACCGGCAGCAACACCCCCGGCCTGCCCGGCGGGGTCGCCGCCGCCGACGTGCGCGGCCTGCGCTTCACCTTCACCTCGTCCCGGGGCGACTACGACCTCGTGCCCCGCTCCGACTACCCCGCCGACGGGCCCTGTCCGCAGGCCACGGTCTGCCTGAAGGTGGCCGCCCGCGCCGCGCTGCGCTCCGCGCCCGGCACCCCCGTACCGGACACGCTCGCGGACACCGCCTCGGCGGCGGGCGAGAGCCGGCTGCAACAACCCGGCGGGCTCTTCCCGTTCGGCGACAGCACCGCGACGCTCACCCTCCGGGAGGGCACCGCGCAACTCGCGGTCACCAAGACCCCCGATTCGCGGATCGGACCCGGCGAGACCGCTCCGTTCACCATCACTGTGCGCAACACCGGCACCGGCGTGGTGCCCGATCCGGTGGTCGCCGACCCGATCCCCGACCTGCTGCGCTTCGACGAATCCTTCGCCGGCCCCGGCGGCATGCCCTTCCGGGTCACCGCGACCGGCCCCGGCACCACCCCGCCGCCGGTGCCCACGTACGAACCGCAGCGCGACGGCACCGGACGCATCACCAAGGTGATCTGGCGCTTCACCGGCACCGACCTGCTGCCGGGCGCCGAGCTGAAGATCACCTTCCAGGTCCGGCTCGCGCCCGGCGTGCCCGGCGACTCGGTGATCCAGAACATCGCCGGCGCCGGCTCCGACCGGCGTCCCGACCTGGACTGCGCACCGGGCTCGGCCCGTGAGGGCATCGCCGTGGACGACCTGGCCAACTTCGGCCGGGGCACGTACTGCACCTCCCGCGCCGAGGTCACCACCCTGCCCGGCACCGCGTTCGAGGCATCCAAGTGGGTGACCGGCGACCCGACGCTCGGCCTGTACAACTCGGTCACCCACACCTACGTCCCACTCGACTCGCCCGCCTGCCCGCTGTTCAAGCGCGCCGGCGTCACCTACACGCAGTACCCGTGCACCGCGCTCGTCCTGCCCGGACAACGCTTCGAATACCTGATCCGCGCCGTGAACACCGGCACCGAGCCGGGCCGCGAGGTCCGTCTCCTCGACGTCTTCCCCTACCGGGGCGACACCGGCGTACTGCTCGGCAACCAGCAGCGCGGCACCGAGTGGGTCCCGCGCCCGCTGCTGACCGGCGCCCCCGAACTGGTCGGGCCGGGCACGCTGACCACCCGCTACTCCACCGTCGCGAGCCCGTGCGGTACCACCATCGCGACCCCGAGCCGCCCCTGCGCCCCGGGCAACTGGCAGCCCACCCACACCCCGGACGCCACCGGCGTGGAGATGGGTGTCACGTTCGACCCGCTGCTCGCCCCCGGCGGCGAGATCCTGGTCCGGCTGCCGATGTCCGCGCCGACGGACCTGCGGGAGCCCGGCGATCCCGCGATCGCCTGGAACTCGTTCGCCCACTCGGAGACCGTGGTGCGCAACGGCGCCGCCGAGGAACTCCCGGTCACCGAACCGCCGAAGGTCGGCATCGGGATGCGCTTCGGCAACCTGCGGGTGGACAAGGCCGTGGCCGGCCTGCCCGAGGGCCTGCCGCCCGGCCCGTACACGGTCGCCTACCAGTGCACCGTCACCCCCGCCGGCGGCACGCCGCAGGTGGTGCGCGAGGGCACGTGGGAGATCACCCCGTACACCCCGATGGCCCTGGTCGGCGTGCCCGCCGGCGCGAACTGCCGGGTCTGGGAGACCGATTCGGCCGGCGCGCACAGCGCCAATCTCGGCGAGGCCAACGCCCTGCAGGCGGTGATCACCCCGGCCCGGCCCGACGAGGAGGGCCAACACCTGGTGATCACCAACGAGTACAAGAAGGCGAGCCTGCGCGTCGCCAAGACGGTCACCGGCGCCGCCGCCGGCGAGGTCGGCTCCGGACCGTTCACCGTCCGCGTCGACTGCACCCTGGCCGGACAGCGGCTGACCGGCTTCCCCAAGGACCTGGTGTTCGCGGGCGCCGGCCTGCAGACCCTGGACGAACTGCCCACCGGCGCACACTGCACCGCGACCGAGCCGGTGGGCGGTGGAGCCGGCACGGTGACCGTCACGGCCGGCGACTCGGTCGGCGCAGCGCCCGACACGGCGGTGGTCGACTCGGTTCCGGGCAGGACCGCGAGCCTGACCGTCGCCAACGACTTCCCGACCGGCTCACTGCGTGTGGTCAAGCGGATCGAGGGCCCCGGCAGCACGTTCGCCGACCGCACCTTCCGCTTCCACGTGGCCTGCGCGTTCAACGGCAAAGCCGACGCGGTGATCCGTACCCTCGCGCTCAAGGCCCCGGACCTGACCGGATCGCTCGACGACCTCCCGGCCGGCGCCGAGTGCGTCGTCACCGAGGCGGACCCGGCCGGCGCCGACCAGGCACCGCCGCCGGTCGGCCCGATCACCATCCGGCCCGGCCAGGACCAGGCCGACACCGTCGTGGCGGACTTCACCAACACCTTCTCCACCGGATCGCTGACGCTGAACAAGCGGGTTGCCGGCGCGCCGGCCGACGCGCCGTACGTCCGCGACGCGGTGTTCGGCTTCCGGGTCACCTGCATCCGGGAGGCGGAGGGCGACGGCGGATCGCCGGCCGTGGCCTTCGTGATCCGCAAACGCTACGAACTGAGGGCCGGCGCGAGCCTGCACATCCCCGACCTGCCGATCGGCGCCCGCTGCTGGGCCGAGGAGACGGCGACCGGGGGCGCCGCCGAGGTGACCATCGACCACGGCAACCACGCCGACGCGGTGATCGTCACCAAGGACGCGCCGAACGTGGTGATCAACGCGGTCAACACCTTCACCACCGGGAAGTTGCGGCTGGCCAAGCAGGTGACCGGCCCCGGCGCCGGGTTCGCCGCCGGCCGGGAGTACACGCTGCTCCTGACCTGTGTCCTGGACACCGGTGACGGGCGGGTACAGACCCTGGTCGACCGGCGCCCGTACACCTTCGACGGCGCGGGACAGCGTGAGGTCGACCTCGGCTACCCGCTGCCCACCGGGGCCCGCTGCCGGGCGACCGAATCGCGCACCGGCGGGGCGACCTCGGTGGTCGTGGACCACGACACCCCGGACAAGGCGGTGACGATCGGCAGCGACAAGCCGGTGACGATCACCGCCGTCAACACCTTCGACGTGGCACAGCTCATGGTCACCAAGCGGGTGTCGGGCACGGGTGGGGACGGTCGGTACACGATCACCGTCGAGTGTGTCGCGCGTGAGTCGGACGGCGGCGAGTTGCCGATCGTGCTGCCCGCCGGCGACGCGCGGTTCACGCTGACCGCCGACCAGAGCCGGACCATCACGGTGCCGGCCGGTGCGCGCTGCACGGTCGACGAGGTGAACCGGCCGCCGAACACCGACGTGACGATCGTGGACACCGATCCGAGCACGCCGCCGGGGGTGGTGCAGGTGGGGAGTCAGGCGGCGGTGACGGTGACGAACAGCCACCGGGAGGTGCCGCCTACGACGCTGCCGCCGACCACGGTGCCGCCGAGCACGGTGCCGCCCACGACCGCGCCGCCGAGCACGGTGCCGCCCACGACGCACCCGCCGACGACGCACCCGCCGAGCACGGTGCCGCCCACGACGCACCCGCCGACGACGCACCCGCCGACGACGCACCCGCCGACGACGCACCCGCCGACGACGCACCCGCCGACGACCGCGCCGCCCACGATGCAGCCGCCGACGACCTGTCCGCCGAGCACGGGTCCGGCGACCACCGGTCCGCCCACGACGCCGACGGCGCCGGTCGTACCGCCGACGGAGTCGACCAAGCCGACCAAGCCGACCAAGCCGACCGGGCCCACCCCGCCGACCGGGCCGTCGACACCGCCCGCGCTGCTGCCGTCCCCGCCCGCGCCCACGCCCACGCCGCTCCCGGGCACCGGCGTCGGCCTGTCCCCGGTTCTGCTCGCGGCCCTGGCCGCGGCGCTCACCGGAATCGGCCTCGTGCTGATCCGCGCCGGAGCACGGAGGCGCCGCAAGCAGCAGTAGGCCACCGGCCCGCGTCCCGAGCAGGTCTCCGGGACACGGGCCCACGCCCGAAGACGTCCCTCGGCGAGCGCCCGAACCCGGGTGCTCGCCGAGAGGCGTCCGGAACGCCCGTTGCTCAGAGCTTGGCGATCTCCGCCAGGAACACGTCCACCAGCGCGGCGGCCCGCTCCCGCGCACCCGCCTCGCTCCGCCGCAAGTCCTCGACATCCAGGCCGAGTTCGGCGGCCTGGTCGGCACCGCCGTGGGCCAGCCACGCGGCCGCGATGTCCGGGGTGACCTCCGGGTGGAACTGCACGCCCATCGAGCGGCCGACGACGTACGCCTGGGGCCCGGCCGTCGAGCGGGCGATCTCCCGGCCGCCCGGCGGCACGGTGAAGCGGTCGAAGTGCCACTGGTACCAGGGCCCGGCGGCGATCAGGTTCGGATCGTCGGTCTCGACCCGGTGCCACCCGAGTTCGTACTTCGGGGCCGGCTCGACCGTGCCGCCGAGCGCCGCGCTCAGCGCCTGGGCGCCGAAGCAGATGCCCAGGACCGGGACGTCCGCCGCGACCGCCTCGCGCAGCAGATCGAGTTCGTCGCCCACCCAGGTGCCTATCGTCGCCGTGTCGTAGACCGACCACGGCGCGCCGAGCACCACGATGACGTCGAAGTCGGTCGGGTTCGGGAAGGCGAACCGGACGTCGGGGGAGTGGAAACGTTCGTCGGGGACGACGGTCACGTCGTGCGACTCGAAGCCGCGTTCGGCCAGTCGCATGCCGACGAATCCGGCGTGTGAGGGGTGGTCGTGGCGAATGATCAGGGCACGCACCGGAGCTCTCCTTCCGTCGATCCGGCCCGAGGTCTTGTGGCGGCCGGGTTCGATCCATATCGTTTGGCCTCAAATAATATCGGGTTAGGAGACCTCCATGTCGGTCGGCGCCGATCTCGTCATGATCAATGGTCGGGTACTCACCGTCGATACCGCGTTCACCATCGCCGAGGCACTCGCCGTCCGGGCCGGCCGGATCGTCGCGGTCGGCTCGGACGCCGAGATCCGGCCGCTGATCGGCCCCGACACGACGGTGATCGACCTGGCCGGCCGCAGTGCGCTGCCCGGCATCGACGACTCGCATCTGCACGCGTGCGCGTTCGGCGCCACCCGGCCGCCGCTCGCGGTCGACGTGTCCCATCCCGCCGTCGGCTCGATCGCCGACATCACCGCCGCCGTCGCCCGACACGCGGCGACCCTCCCGCCGGACGCCTGGGTGATCGGGAACGGCTGGGACGTCGGCTACCTCGCCGAGTGCGGGCCGTCGGCGACCGGCGGCGCCCGCACACGTACGCCGCATCGCCGGGACTTGGACGCCGTGGTGAACGATCGCCCGGTCCTGCTCTACGAGTTCACCGGACACACCGCCTGGCTGAACAGCCGCGCCCTCGAACTGGCGGGCATCGACCGGCACACCGTCGCCCCGCCCGGCGGCATCATCGAACTCGACCCCGACGGCGAACCCACCGGCCTGCTCCGCGAGGGCGCGCAGAACCTGGTCAACGCGGCCGTACCGCCGATGACCCGGGCAGATCGGGAACGGGCGATCCGCGCGGCGGTGGCCATCTGTCACGCCGAGGGCATCACCGGCTTCACCGAGCCGGGCCTGGGCCCCGGCGGCGGCTCGCTCTTCCTCGGCGCGGCCGGCGCGGAGACCCTGGCGGTCTACGCCGACCTGGCGCGCAGCGGCGAACTCGACGCGCGGGTCAGCGTGTTGCTACTGCCGCTGGCCATGGGCGAAGCCGCCGACGTGCTGCCCGAACGCCTCGCCGCACCGCTTCCCGAGGGCATCGACGACCTGGACCCCCGGATCCTGCGAGTGCTCGGGGTCAAGGTCTTCGCGGACGGGATCCCGCCGAGCCGGACCGCGTGGATGCACGAGGAGTACGTCGGCGGCGGCAACGGCTGCCTGTGCATGCACGGCTCCACCGACGAGCTGCGTGTGGGCGAACTGCGCACCATCGTGCGCCACGCCCACGCGGCGGGCCACCAGATCGGCGTGCACGTCACCGGCGATCAGGCGATCGACGCCCTCGTCGAGGCATTCACGGAGGCCGCCGACGCGCACCCGCGCGAGGACGAGCGGCACTACGTCATCCACGGCGACTTCTGCACCCCACGCAGCCTGCGCACCCTCGCCGAGCACGGCTGGGGAGTGAACATGAACCCGGCGATCAAGTGGACGATCGCCGACCTGATGGACGGCGTGGTCGGCCCCGAACGCTCCGCCTACCAGTGGCCGGTGCGCAGCGCGGTGCAGGCCGGCATCGCGGTCACCGCGAGTTCCGACGCGCCGATCACCCACCCCGATTGGCGCCGAGGGGTGTCCGCGATGATGCTGCGCGAGTCGAAGGCGACCGGCAAACCCAGCGGCCCCGAGCAGTGTGTGGACCTGGCCACCGCGGTGCGCGCGTACACGATCAACGCCGCGCGCCAGGACTTCGCCGAGGACTGGAAGGGCTCCCTGGAGGTCGGCAAGGTCGCCGACATCTGCGTCCTGGCCGGCGACCTCACCACGGCGACCCCGCACGAGATCGCCGAACTGCCGGTCGCACTCACGGTGTTCGACGGCCGGATCGTGTACTCGGCCTGACCCGCCCCGAAGCCCCTTTCCCGATGCCCGATGCCCGACGTAAGGACCGCCATGCCCGCGCCCCGCATGATCCTCGTGCTCAGCGAGAACTGGACCCTGACCGACCCCCGCGACCTGCCCGCCCTGGTCCGCATGGCGGTGGAGGCGGAGGACGCCGGGTTCGACGGCGTCATGGTCAGCGAACACATCGTGCTCGGCCCGGGCTCGGACGCCAACGGGCTGATGGCGAACCCGCGCGAGTACGCCCTGCCCGGCAACCAGGACCCGGCGACGCCGTGGCCGAACTCGCTGCTCCTGCTCGCCGCGATCGCCGCGCGGACCACCCGACTGCGCCTGATCGCGGCCGGAGTGATCGCGCCGCTGCGCCATCCGCTCGCGCTGGCCCAGCAGTTGGCCACCCTCGATCTGCTGGCCCAGGGGCGCCTGGTGGTGCAGCCGATCGTGAGCCGGCACCCGCCCGAATACGCCGCCCTCGGCGTCCCGTACGAGCGCCGCGGCCGGCTCCTGGACGAACACCTGGCCGCCTGGGAGGTGTTGTGGCGGGACACCCCGGCTTCTTTCGCCGGCGAGGACTACCGCTTCGAAGACGCCTACCTGGTGCCCAAGCCCTACCGCGAATCGGGCCCGCGCCTGTGGATCGGCGGCAGTTCGGTACATCCCGCGCTGCTGCGCCGGTTGGTCCGGTACGGCCACGGCTTCCACCCGCTCGGCCGGCCCACCGACGCCGAACTGACCGACCTGCGCGCCGCTTTGGGCGAGGCGGGGCGCGATGCGGACGCCCTGGAGATGGTCGGCGGGATCCGGCCCACCTTCCCGGACGCGCACAGCCCCGCGCCGATCGAACTCGCCTTGGAGTCCATCCCCGGCCAACTGGAGCGCGGCTTCGGCACGATCTGCGTCAAGCCCTCCCAGTACACCGACGACCGGGCCGAAGTGGGCGCGCTGTGCCGCGACATCGTCCGACGGGTCGCGACGATGTGAGCCCCGCCCGCGCGCCGTGCGGTGCGCGACCCCGCCTGGTCCCGGCGCCTCGGGGTACCTTGACGCCGCTCAGACCGGTGCCACGTGGATCGGGTCCACCGGGACGTTGACCGTACGGGTGCCGCCGAGCAGACCCGGGAGGGTGAAGGCGACCTCGATCTCGCCGCCGAACCGGTTGGCCACCACCCAGCCCTCGGCGTCCGCGGGCACTTCCTGGCGAAGTCCGCCGCCGAGCGCCGTGATCGCCCTGACCTTCGTACCGATCTCCATCGCACACTTCCCTCGCCGTGATACCGGAATCGGTGGTAGTACCCGACCGATGCAAATCGGACACCACGCGTTGCGCCGATCGCGGCGGCCCCGGGCGACGGAGCCGGGGCCTACTCGTCGGCGTCGGTGCGGGCGCCGCTCAGGATCGCGTCGAGCAGGCCCGGGTAGCGGGCGTCGAGGTCGGCCCGGCGCAGCGAGAGCAGGTTCTCCCGACCGGAGGGCTCCTGGGTGATCACGCCGCTGTCCCGCAACACGCGCCAGTGGTGCGTCATCGTCGACTTCGCGGTCACGCCCAGCACGGCGAGCACGCTGCCGCAGTTGTGTTCCCCGCCCGCGTCGAGCACCCGCACCGCGCCGAGTCGCAGCGGGTTGCCGAGTGCCGACAGGACGCTCTCGATCCGGATCTGATCCCGGTCCGGGTGGCGGTAACTCATGCTCCCACTGTACCGCGACATTCGAACAATCCATTTCTACAGACCGGATGACCTGCGCCGATGTGGTCCCGCGCGGGCCCGTGACGGCGGTTCCAGCAAGGACCGGCCTTGCCTGTCAGTCCGACTGTACGCAATCATTCGTACGGTCGGCCTCGGCCGGGTGACCTCGCCCGTCGAGTGCCGGAACCATCCGGTGACCCACGAAGGGCGTATCCGCATGTCCACTTTCTCCGCGCCGACACCGCCGAGGGCCGCTGCCGGCGGGCGACACCTCGGCTGGACGTTGGCCCTGTTGGCCCTCGCGCAGCTGATCTACGCCCTCGATCTCAACATCGTGTTCGTCGCGTTGCCCGAGATCGGCGACGACCTCGGCTTCCCCGGCCAGACCCAGCAGTTGGTGGTCAGCGCGTATGTCGTCTTCGCCGGCGGCTTCCTGCTGGTCGGCGGGCGCGCCGCGGACCTGCTCGGCCGACGCCGAACCTTCGTGACGGCCCTGCTCGTCTACGCGCTGTCCTCGCTGGCGGGCGGCCTCGCGCCCGACTCCGGCACGATCATCGTGGCACGCGCGATCCAGGGCATCGGCGGCGCACTGCTGCTGCCGGCCACCCTGTCCCTGATCAACACCCTGTTCGAGGAAGGCCCGAAGCGTAATCGAGCTCTCGCGGTGTGGGGTGGCGCGGGCGCGAGCGGGCTGACCATCGGCGCCCTGCTCGGCGGCGTGCTGACCGAGAACTTCGGCTGGCCCGCGGTGTTCTTCGTCAACGTCCCGCTCGCCGGACTGGCCGCGCTCGCCGCGCTGTTCGTCATCCCCCGTGACCCGGCCCGGGGTATCCGCCGCCCGTTCGACCTGCCCGGCGCGCTCGGCGTCACCGGCGGTTCCACCCTCCTGGTCGCCGCCCTGGTCGAGGGTCCCGAACTGGGCTGGGGCAGCCCGTGGGTCGTCGGCGCGTTCGTCCTGGCCGTGCTGCTCCTCGCGGCGTTCGCCGCCGTCGAGGCGCGCACGCGGGATCCGCTGATGCCGTTCCGGCTGTTCCGCAATCGCAGCCTCACCGTCGGGATGGCGATCACGTTCATCTACATGGCCACCTTCGGCGTGCTGCCCTACTTCCTCACCGTGCTGCTGCAGAGCGTGCACGGCTACAGCGCGCTGGAGAGCGGACTCGCCTTCCTGATCCCCTCGGTCGCCATCGCCGCCGGCACCCAACTCGGCGAGCGCCTGGCCACCCGGTTCGGCAATCGCCGCACGCTCATCATCGGCTTCGTGATCGGCGCGATCGGTACCGCCGTACTCGCCGTCGGCTTCGACGAGGGCGCCGGCTATGGCCTGCTCGTACCCGGACTCGTGGTCTCCGGCGTCGGGCAGGGCATCGTCTGGACCGCCATGTGGATCGCAGCGGCCACCGGCACCGCTCCCGCCGAGCAGGGTGTCGCCAACGGCATCGCCTCCACCACCCTCAACCTCGGCAACGCCATCGGTCTCGCGGTGTTCACCGCCATCGCCGACATCGGCACCGACGGCAAGTCCGGCGCCGCGCTGCGAACGGCCACCGCCGACGGCGAGTTCGTGGTCGTCCTGCTCACCGCCGTGGGCATGGCCATCGGTCTCCTGGCCACCCTGGCGCTACGCCGCCACTCCACCACCACGACCCCCATCGCAGCCCGTTCGGCGCTTGAGGAGGATGCCGGAGAGTTCCCGAAAATCCGTTGACTTTTATTCAAAACAGCGCCTATTCTCGGCCCCGGCACGGTATATACGCACAGCGTCGAAGGCAGCTCCGCTCCGCGTCCCACGGCATCGCCCCGCGGCACCGAAATCCGGCCCCGCCCCGCTGCCCCGCCCCGATGTCCCGCGACGCGTCCCGGCCCACTCGCGTGCGTGCGCGTTGTCTCGGCGACTCGTGAACGGCCCGGTCCCACGAGAGGGGAACACAGTGTCCGCACGAAACGGCTCGGCATCGGAACGCGACCTCGGTACGGGCGGCCCGTCGGCGCAGGCCGACGAGGGGGGCACGAGTTGGCGGCGTGCGGCGGCGCTCGGCGCGGTGGGTTTCGGCGTGGTCGGCGTCCTCACCCTGGCCATGGCACAGGGCGCCCTCGCCGCCTCGTTCGCGGTGTCCGGGACCAGTTTCCAGGTGAGTTCGGGCAAGCTGAGCAGCGCCGGCCTGTCGTCCTACGTGAGCACCAACACCTCACTCGACGGCAAGGGACACCCGGTCTCGATGCTCGCCGTCGGCGACGCGACGCTGAGCGACATCTGCCAGTCGGCCAAGGTCAAAACCCCACTGGGGACGATCACGTTCAAGCTCACCGCCGGCGGCGACGCGGGCGCGGTGACCGCGAAGAACCTGATCATCAGCGCCGAAGACCTGGTCGGCGACGCGCAGTTCGGCACCGTGGAGATCGGCCGCGACGCGTCCACCCTGGACAAGGTGTCCGGTGCGCAGGGCGAGCGCGGCACGTTCGGCCTCCAGGCGGGCGACGTCTCGGTGGCCGGCGTGCGTTCGCACGCATGGTCGGCCACCGGCGGCACGTTCAACCTCCGGGGCCTGCGCGTCGGGGTGAGCCTCGACGGCGCCGGCTGCTTCTGATCCCGATCCCACCGGTGCGGTCACTGCCGCTGCCGCTTGCGCTCGCACGTCACCTCCGGAGGACGGAACGACATGGAGCCCAGATCGAGATTGGACCGCTACCTGCCGTTTCGGGCCGCGCGGCGGGTGGTGCGCCGCTGGCGGCGCACCCGGCCGTTCTGGAGCGGGGTGTATCTGATCGCGGGCGGCCTGGAGATCCTGGCCGTCCCGCTGTCCCCGCTGCCGGTGATGATCAGCCTGGGGATTGCCGGCATCGCGAGCCTGGCGATCGGAGTGATCCTGATCGTCGCCGGGTTGTTCATGTGGTTCGCGGCCCGACACCGGCACTTCGTCGGGATCTTCGCGATGATCGTCTCGATCTCGTCGTTCGTGGCGGCCAACCTCGGCGGCTTCCTGCTCGGCATGCTGCTCGGCGTGCTCGGCAGCGCGATGGGCGTCGCGTGGCGGCCGAACCGGGTGTCCGCCGGCGGCGAGACCGTGACGATCGCCGTGTTGCTGCCCCTGCTGCTCGTTGCGTCCATCCTCGGCCCGGTCGAGAACCGGGCCGGAGCGGTGGCGCACGGCGGTGGCCGGAGCACCGCCACCACCGTCACCGCCGCGCCACCGGCCGAGCGGATCGTCGTCGGTGCCACACCCCCGGCGATCACCGCGAGCTTCTTCGCCCCGGTCGGCTTCGCCCTGGCCGGGGTGACCACCCTGGACACCGCGCGCGGACCGCTGCGCGTACTGGTGCTGACCATGGACTCGGCCCGCCTGCGCGACTATCGCCTGTCCACCCGGGACGGCGCCGGGCCGGGGATGCGGATCGACACCACCCGGCTCGACCTGGACGGGCACGTCCGGATCTACCTGACCAGGCTGCACGGCTGTATCGAGGGCCTGCTCTGCCTCGACTTCGCGGCCGACGGCCTGCCGCTGCCCCCGATCATCCCGCCGTTCGTGTTCATGACCGACGTCCGCGCCGAGCAGGCGCTGGTCCGCACCGACCGGATCACCACGGACCTGAAGCTCACCTGAGCGGGCGCGACCCCACCGTCACATGTCGAACAGCGCGCTGACGCCCTCCCCGTCGTGGATCCGGCGCACCGCCTCGGCCAGGGCGGGGCGGTGACGTCGGATTGATCGGGCCGCCGCTCAGGTCCAGTCCCAGCCGATCCCGAGCAGGCCCGGGCCGACGTCCTGTTCGGCCAGGTGGACGATGCAGTGGCGGCCGTTCAGGGTCAGGTCGCGTCGGCCGGCGCGCGGTGCGGTCGCCGTGCTCTGTGTGAAGCGGCGGCAGTGCACGGGTAGTGCGGCCGGGTCGAAGCGCACCTGGAGCACGTACTGCCCGCAGGGGAAGGTGAATCCGCGGACATACTCCTTGCTCGGTCCGCCCGTGCCGTCCTCGAAGCCGTAGCCGAACACGTAGGTGTCACCGGCCCGCAACCGCGCGTCGAACAACAACTCCGCGACCAGAACGGCCGAATCGCCGCTCCACCGCACCCGGCCCACCCGGCAGTTCTCGTTCGCCCGCACCCGTACCCGCTCGGGCGCACAGCCCGGGTCGCCGACGTGGATGGCGAGATAGCGGTCCACCCCGTCGCGGTGCGCGCGCACCACGTGTTGCGAGGCGCGGCCCTGGAGTTCGCGGGCCGGGCCGACCCGGACCCGCTCCAACTGGCAGACGGTGTGCAGTCCGCCATCGGCCGGCGATTCCAGATCGGTGAGCAATCGCCCCAGCGAGCCGGACTCCTCGACCACCGCGCGATACGGCCGGGACGCGGTGCGCTCGCCGGTCGCCGGTTCGAGCAGCCGGGTCAGCGCGCGCGGCGGCAACTCCAGTACCTCCTCCAACGCCCTTACCGCGCGCAACGATTCGGCGCGCTGCGGGCGCCTGGCGCCCTGTTGCCAGTAGCTGAGACTGGTCACCCCGACGTGTACGCCGCGCTGGGCCAGCCGGTGTTGCACGCGGTGCAGGGCGAGGCCGCGCGCGGCCAGTGCCGCGCGCAACGCCAGATGGAACGGGCCCGCGCGCAACGCCCTCGCCAGTTCCGCCTCGACCGGATCGGGTCGGGTATCGGTCCGCGACATCGCTCGCCTCCCTTGTGAACGTTCACGGCCGTCCGGTCGGGGCCGGCGGTCCAGGCCGAGGTGTCCCGGTCGACCGGTCGCATGTCGTTCACACGCCGGTCGAGACGTTCACACCACCGCTTCACCCCGCATTGAAGCGTCTTGAAAGACACCACGACAACACCCGATGCTCCACCTTGCAGCGTCCGGACGCGCGCCACGTTCCACCTCTCGTCCCTCCGTTACGGAAGGAACGCCATGACTCGAACGTCCCCACGCACGGGCCCCGCGTCCGGTCGGCGCGGTGCCGCGGTGACCCTCGCCGTGGTCGCCCTGCTCTCCGCGCTGTTCGCGGTGCCGTCGGCGGCTTCCGCCACCACGTCCACCTCGGCCGCCGCCGGCTCCGGCTCCACTTCCGCCTCCGTCGCGACCGACGTCGCGGCGCCCGTCGCGCTCGGCGCCAAGCGGCTGAACATCACCATGCAGGCCCAGCAGAAGAGCAACTGGTGCTGGGCGGGAGCCGGCAACACGATCGCGACCTGGTACGGCCGCGGCTACAGCCAGAACCAGTTCTGCAACGCGGCATTCGGCCGATCCCAGAACACCGAGTGCCCCAACTCCCAGGCCAACCTGGGCAACGTGCAGAACGCGCTGGACTGGGCCGGGATCAACTCCGGCTCCTATGTGAACGGTTGGCTCCAGTACAGCACCGTACAGACCGAGATCAACGCCAACCGGCCGATCGAGACCCGGATCCAATGGTCGTCCGGCGGCGGGCACATGCACGTGATCTACGGCTACGACACCGCGCAGAGCTGGGTCTACTGGGGCGACCCGTGGCCGTCGAGCACCCGCTACAACTGGGCGTCGCACAACTGGTACGTGAACAACAACCAGTTCTCCTGGACCCACTCGCTCTACCGGATCGGAGCGTGACGCCATGACCACAGGCCCCATCAAGCGTCTGTTCGCGGCCGGCACCCTGGCCGCGGCGCTCACCCTGACGCTCACCCCCCAGGCCGCGCACGCTTCGTCCGTTCCCGCGCCGCCGGCGCCGGACGCGGCGAGCGTGAGCGCCGCCCGGGACGTGGTCGCCGCGCCGGGCACGTTGGACACACTGGCCAGGTTCTTCGCCCGGGACGGCGCGCTCACGGCGCCGAACGCGGCGCCCAGGATCGACGGCGACGTGGTCGCCGTGTACATGCTGTCCCCGGAGTTCGTCGCGGCCCGACCGGGCGCCGCGGTACCGATCGCCCGGCGGGAGTTCCTGGCCGGCACGGCGGTCGCCGCGGACGGCCGCCGGGCGTCGGTCTGGACGGCCGACACCGCGCAGGGCCCGCAGGTGGTCAACATCGCCGAGGGTGACGACGAGGCCCGCTACGTCGCCACCGGGGCGCGGTTGGCGCCCGGTGGGGTGGTCTTCCGCGAGCCGCAGATCAACGCCTGGTACGTACAGGCCGGCGACCGGGTGTCGCCGCTCAACGCCGACGCCGAGCACGCGATCGGCGCGGGCGGGACCACCGTCGCGGCCTACCAGCGGCGGGTACACCGGGCGTACGCCGACAAGTTGCCCGGTTCCGGCTACGACGCGAAGGGGTTGGCGGGCGGCTTCGGGCCCACCGACCCGGGTGCGGTGCGGTCCGGTTCCGGCGACGACCCGTTCGGCATGGCGCCCACCGCGTTCGCCGCGGCCGGGTTGCTCGGTGTGGCGGGTCTGGGCGGCGTCGTGGTGCGGGTGCGGCGGCGCCGTTCCTGAACCCGGGCCGACGCCGGTGCGGTTGCCGGCGACGTGAGCAGGGCCTTCCCGGCGACGGGGAGTCGGGTCTCCACCCCCGCCGACTCCCTTGCCGGGAAGGCCCTTTCGCGCTGCGCGCATTACATGCGGTCGGGCGCCTCGATGCCGAGCAGGTCCAGGCCGAGCGCCAGGGTGCGGGCGGTGAGTTCGCAGAGGGTCAGCCGGGAGTCGCGGGTCCCGGGCTCCGCGCGCAGTACCGGACACCTTTCGAAGAACGTGGTGAACGCGGTGGCCAGGGCGAACAGGTACTGCGTGAGCCGGTGGAAGTCCAGTGTTGCGCCCACCTCCTCGATCACCTCGGGCAGCGCGAGCAGGCGCAGGGCCAACTCCCGTTCGGCCGGCTCGCGCACGATCGGCACGACGTTCGGGTCCGGCGTCTCGATGCCGGCACGGCGCAGGATCGACAGGCTCCGGACCCGGGCGTACTGGAGATACGGCGCGGTGTTGCCGTCGAAGGCGAGCATACGGTCGTAGTCGAAGCGGTAGTCCTTGCGCCGATCCGCCGACAGGTCGCCGTACTTGACCGCGCCGATGCCGACCGCGCGGGCCACCTCCGCCCGGGTGTCCGCGTCCAGGTCCGGGTTCTTCCCGGCGATCGCCGCCCGTGCCCGGGCCACCGCCTCGTCGAGCAGGTCCGCCAGCTTGATCGACGCGCCCGCCCGGGTCCGCAGGATCCGGCCGTCGTCACCCAACACGTAGCCGAAGTCGACGTGTTCGACCCGGGTGGGCGCGGGCAACCAGCCCATGGACCGCGCGGTCGCGAAGACCATCTCCAGATGCTCGCGCTGCGGTGCGCCGATGACGTACAGCAGCCGAGTCGCGCCCTCCTCGCGCACGCGCTGCCGCACGGCGGCCAGGTCGGTGGCGGCGTAGTTGAAGCCGCCGTCGCTCTTGCGCACGATCAGTGGCAGCGGCTCGCCCTCGCGGTTGGTGAAGCCTTCGGGGAAGACGCACTGTGCGCCCTCGCTCTCGCGCAGCAGCCCGGCCGCGGACAACTCCTCGATGACGGACGGCAGTCGGTCGTTGTAGTGGCTCTCGCCGAAGAAGTCGTCCTCGGTGAGCCGCACGCCCAGACGGGTGTAGACGGTGGTGAAGTACGCCTTGGACGCGGCGACCAGCACGTGCCACAGACGCAGCGTGCTCGGATCGCCCGCCTGGAGCGCGACCACCCGCCGGCGCGAGCGCTCACGGAATGCCTCGTCGGCGTCGAACGCGCGGCGGGCGGCCTGGTAGAAGCCGGTCAGGTCGCCGACGGACGACTCGTGCGCGGCCTCGGCCTCGCCGACGTCGAGCAGGTGCTCGATGAGCATGCCGAATGGGGTGCCCCAGTCGCCGAGATGGTTGCGCCGCAGCACGGTGTGGCCCTGCCACTCCAGGATCCGCACCGCCGCGTCGCCGATGATCGTCGAGCGCAGGTGGCCGACGTGCATCTCCTTGGCGGTGTTGGGGCCGGAGTAGTCGACGAGGACGGTCTCGGGACGGTCGGTGCGGGGCACGCCGAGCCGGGGATCGGCGGCGATGTCCGCGAGCAGTGTGCCGAGTCGGGCGGGGTCGAGGTCGAGTTCGATGAAGCCCGGTCCGGCGACGCGGGCCGTCGGGCACAGGTCGCCGAGTCGGGCCAGTCGGAGAACGTCGGCCGCCACCTCACGCGCGTCGCGGCCCAGTCGTCGACCCAGGCCCAGGGCCCCGTCGCACTGGAAGTCCGCGTGCCGGCCGCGGCGTATCGACGGGTCGACGGGCGTACCCGCGACCTGTGCGAACGCCGGGGCCAGCCGCTCGATCAGCAGCTTCTCCGGATTGACCATGCCCGGAAGTTAGCCGACTCGGCGTGCTGCGCTCACCTGGATTTCCGGCGCCTGCGCGGCGATCGGCGTTGTTCAGCGATCGTCGGCGGGCGGGGCCGGGCGGGTGATGCGGTCCAGTTCGGCGGTGAGGGTGCGGGCCGCGGTCGCGGCCGGCATGCGGTCGGGGTAGAGCAGGACGTGCACGCTCAATCCGTCGATCAGCGCGAGCAGGCCGGCGGCGACGGCGTCCACGTCGACGCCGTCGACGAGTTCGCCGTCGTCGCGGGCGTCGGCCAGCACGCCGCGCACGATCACGCGCAGGTCCTCGCGTTCGCGCCGGTTGTTCTCGGCGACCTTGGCGCTGACCCGGGCCCGGTGCCACATGGCCAGTTCGAGGACGGTTTCGTCGACCCGGTCCGCGTCGAGCGGGAGCAGGTCGGTCAGTCCCTCGCGCAGCGCGGCCAGACCGAAGCGGCCGGCGGTGAGGTCGAAGAAGCGCCGGGCGATGCGCCGGTGCGACCAGTGCACGGCGGCGAGCAGGACGTCGTCGGCGTCGGCCAGGCCGAGGTCGGTCACGGGGGGTTCGAGCGCGGCGGCGACCCGTTCGGGCGCGACCGCCGCGCCGCCGCCCGCGACCACCAGCCGGAAGGCGACGGCGCGCACCCGGTCCTCGTCACGAGCTGCATCCCGGGGACCCGACATACCGGCAGCCTACGGCCTGACCGGGCGATTCCGGTGGACCCGGTGCCCGGGGCGCGGGCGGCGTGCGTCGACCCGGCGATCGGTCCAGACCTTTGGTGAGCCACGACCCGACCGTCGTCGGGCCACGACACGACCTTCGTCGGGCTACAACACCAGCGACAACAACAGCACGAAGCCGCCCGCGACCACCGAGATGATCGT
This sequence comes from Embleya sp. NPDC055664, assembly GCF_053618075.1. Taxonomy (NCBI): domain Bacteria; kingdom Bacillati; phylum Actinomycetota; class Actinomycetes; order Kitasatosporales; family Streptomycetaceae; genus Embleya; species Embleya sp. NPDC055664. The sequence continues at coordinate 91,292 of NZ_JBSHGZ010000016.1, read as the reverse complement.
CTCCATCAGCGACCAGGTCTTGATCGTCTGACCGACGTTCATCCCGAAGTACTCCTTGACCAACCAGAACCCGGCGTCGTTGAGGTGGCTGAAGAACAGCGACCCGGCGCCCACGGCCAGGACGAGCAGGGCGGTGTGCGTGGTGCTCATGTCCGCCGCCAGCGGTGCCACCAGGCCGGCCGCCGAGATGGTGGCCACCGTCGCGGATCCGGTGGCCAGGCGGATGGCGACCGCGATCAGCCAGGCCAACAGCAGCGGCGAGATGGACCAGTCCTCGGAGATGTCCAGGATCATCCGGCCCACGCCGACGTCGACCAGGGTCTGCTTGAAGCCGCCGCCCGCGCCCACGATGAGCAGGATCCCGGCGATCGGCAACAGCGCCTTCTCGACGGTGGTCGCGAGCCGGTCGCGGCGAAAGCCCGCCGCCCGGCCGAGGGTGAACATCGCCACCAGCACCGCGGACAGCAGCGCGATCAGCGGTGAGCCGACCACGTCGGCGACCCGCTGGACCCGGTCGGCGGGATCGTCCACGACGATGTCGACCAGGGCCTTGCCGAGCATCAGTACGACGGGCAGCAGCACGGTGGACACGGTGACGGCGAAGCTCGGCCGGCGCTCCAACTCCTCCGAGGGCCGCTCCGGGGTGAGCTGCTCCGGCGGTGCGATGTCCACCCAGCGGGCGGCGTAGCGGCCGAACAGCGGACCGGCGATGGCCAGCGTCGGGATGGCGACCACCACGCCGAGCGCGAGCACCACGCCCAGGTCGGCGTGGATCGCGTCGATGGCGGCCAGCGGCCCGGGGTGCGGCGGGACCAGGCCGTGCATGACGGACAGCCCGGCCAGGGCGGGGATGCCGACCCGCATCAGCGAGTGGTTGCCGCGCTTGGCCACGAGCAGCACCACCGGGATCAGCAGGACCACGCCGACCTCGAAGAACAGCGGCAGCCCGATGATGCCCGCGATCAGCGCCATCGCCCACGGCATGGTGCGATCGCTCGCCTTGGCCAGGATGGTGTCCACGATCTGGTCGGCGCCGCCGGAGTCGGCGAGGAGTTTGCCCAGGATCGCGCCGAGCGCGATCAGTACGCCCACGCCCGCGACGGTGGAGCCGAGCCCGGAGGTGAAGCTCGCGATCGTCTTGTCCATCGGCGCGGCGGCGACCGCGCCGAGGACGAGCGAGCCGATGGTGAGGGCCAGGAAGGCGTGCAGCTTGAGGCTGCCGATCAGCAGGACGATGACGCCGATGCCGACGAGGACGGCCAGGCCCAGTTGGGCGTGTCCGGCCGAGGTGATCGGCGCGGCCGGAGCCGCCGCCAGTGCCGGCAGGTCGATGGTGCTCATGGGGTTCCCTGATTCGGATTCCGGTGCGTGTCCGGATTGCGTGATATCTCCAGGCGGCGCAGCGCGGCGACGGCCTGGGTGGTGAGGGTGGACGGGCCGGGCGTGATGTCGAGGGAGACACCCGCTTCGTCCGGCTCCAGTGGTTGCAGGTCGGCGAACTGCGAGTCGAGCAGCGTCTCCGGCATGAAGTGGCCGGTGCGCTCGTGCAGCCGTTCGGCGATCAGGGCGCGGTCGCCGGCGAGGTGGACGGTGACCGCGTCGGGCGCGGCGCGGCGCAGCCGGTCGCGGTAGGCCCGCTTGAGGGCCGAGCAGCCGACCACGCCTCCGGTGTCGGCGTGCGCGCCGAGCCAGTCGCCGATGGCGTCCAGCCAGGGTGCGCGGTCCACGTCGTCCAGTGGGATCCCGGCCGACATCTTCGCGATGTTGGCGGGCGGGTGGAAGTCGTCCGCGTCCGCGTAGGGCACCCGCAGTTCGGCGGCCAGGAGGCGACCGACGGTGGACTTGCCCGTGCCGGACACACCCATGACGACCACGACGTGGGGTGCGCTCATCGATACCTCGCTGTCTCGGCCCGGCCGGCCCGGCTCGTGCTCGGGCGCCGTCCCATACCCAAACCTAAAGGTAGTACTTAATCAAGCCTTCGATGCAATTAAGTCATACATAATCGCACCGGCTCGGCGGGCCCCGCCCAGTAGGGTGACGCCATGGAGAACGAGGGCCGGGGCTTGCATATGAAGGTGCTGGAATCCCTCGGGCCCGCCATCGCGGCCGGCGCCTACCCGGCCGGCACGGTGCTCCGCACCGACGAGCTGGAAGAGCGCTTCGAGGTCTCCCGCACCGTGGTCCGCGAGGCCGTGCGGGTACTGGAATCCATGCAACTGGTCGAGTCGCGCCGGCGGGTGGGGGTCACCGTGCGCCCGCCCGAGCAGTGGAACGTCTTCGACCCGTACGTGATCCGCTGGCGTCTGGCCGGTGCCGACCGGCCGCGCCAACTGCGGTCGCTGACCGAACTGCGCTCGGCGATCGAGCCCGCCGCCGCCGCGCTGGCCGCCCGGTTCGCCACGCCGGCCCAGTGCGCCGCGCTGACCGGGCACGCGCTCGGCATGGTCTCCACCTCGCGCGGTCGACAGTTGGCGGCGTACCTCGTGCACGACATCGCCTTCCACCGGGAGATCCTCACCGCCTCCGGCAACGAGATGTTCGCCCGCCTGGGCGACGTGGTTGCCGAGGTGCTGAGCGGACGCACCCACCACCACGTGATGTTCCCCGACCCGGACCCGCCGGCCGTGACCCTGCACGTGCGGGTCGCCGAGGCGATCCGCGAGGGTGACGCGGCCGCCGCCGAGCGGTTGACCCGGGAGATCACCGTCGGGGCGATGGCCGAACTCGAGGTGCTGGCACCGGAGTCCGGGCAACCGGCCGCCGGGCGCGGCTGACGTCGGGGATCACCAACCCCCCGATATCCCCCCGAAGATCACCAACCACCTTGTCCCAAAAGGGACTTCGTTACCCGCGCCGGCATCCGAACCATTGACCGATTGGTCTGGACCTCTTAACTTGAGGAACGTAATACGGATGTGAACACGCGGTGAAATGAGGCGTGCGACGCGGACCCGGACCGTTCGAACGTCCTTCGCATTCACTCGTCCCCAAGGAGAGTTCCATGCGTACAAGGACCATCCTGACGGCGATGGCCGTACCGGCCGTCTCGGTTCCCCTGATCCTGGCCGGCACCGCCAGCGGCCACGGGTGGGTCACCAGCCCGCCCAGCCGGGCCGCCTACTGCGCCAACGGCACCGTCACCAACTGCGGCGAGATCCAGTGGGAGCCGCAGAGCGTCGAGGGCCCCAAGGGATTCCCCACCCGCGGTCCCGCCGACGGCACCCTGTGTGCGGGCGGCAACAGCCGCTTCGCCGAACTGGACGACCCGCGTGGCGGCGCGTGGCCGACCTCCCAGCTGGCTTCCGGCGCAAGCAAGACCTTCACCTGGAAGCTCACCGCGCGGCACGCGACCACGTCGTTCCGCTACTTCATCACCAAGGCGAGCTGGTCGCCCAGCCAGAAGATCACCCGGGCCCAGTTGGAGAGCACGCCCTTCCTGACCGTCCCCTACAACGGCGTACAGCCGGGTTCCGTCGTCTCGCACACCGGCACGATCCCCGGTGGGCGCAGTGGCCGGGCCGTGGTCCTCGCGGTCTGGGACATCGCGGACACCGGCAACGCCTTCTACCAGTGCACTGACGTGACGTTCTGATCCGGCAGCCCGAGTAGCCCGAGTAGCCCGGACGGTTCGGACGGCACACGATCGCGAACGTGCCGGTGGGTCGCCGCGATGCGACGGCCCACCGGCCCACGCACGTTCGCGATGTCCTCCTCCGGCAGGCCCCGTTTGCCGACTCGGCAACAAGGTTTGTCACGCGACCCCCGTCGGGCGGAGCATGCGCACGGGCGACGGACCACGCGCCGCCCGCCCGGTCGCGCCGACCGGGCTCACCGCCATCGCCCTGGAGGACGTCCGCGATGACCGACGACAAGCCCCCGACCGCCGAGCCGCCGACCGCCCCGCTCACGCCCGCCGAGTCGTGGGATGCGCGCTACGCGGAGAAGGAGCGGATCTGGAGCGGCAAGCCGAACGCCCCGCTGGTCCGCGAGACCGCCGACCTGCCGCCCGGCCGCGCCCTGGACCTGGGCTGCGGCGAGGGGGCCGACGGGATCTGGCTGGCCCAGCGCGGCTGGCGGGTGACCGGCGTCGACGTCTCCCGGATCGCCCTAGAGCGGGCCGCCGTCCACGCCGAGGAGGCGCGGGTCGCCGACCTGGTCGACTGGCAGTGGCACAACCTGGACGAGACCTTCCCCGAGGGCGACTTCGACCTGATCTCGGCGCACTTCCTGCACTCGCACGCCGGCATCGACCGCGATCGCATCCTGCGCAAGGCGGTCGCGGCGGTCGCCCCGGGCGGGGTGTTGTTGGTCGTCGGGCACTGCGGACTGCCGCCGTGGGAGACCGACCCGACGCCCGACATGGCGCTCCCCACGCCCGACGAGGTGCTGGCCTCGCTCGAACTCCCGGACGGGGAGTGGGAGGTGCTGCGCAGCGAGGAGCACGAGCGCATCCAGAACGACCCCGAGGGCCGGCCGGTCACCCGCATCGACAACACGCTGATGGTGCGCCGCCTGCCGAAGACCTGAACCTCCCCGGCCGTCAGGCCGGTTCGTGGGCGACCGAGCACTCTCCCGACGCGGACACCCGCACCCGGCCGACGGTGCCGTCGCCCCACCGGATGTCCACACCCCACCCGGCGTCCGCGCCCGGCGCCGGCTCCGTCGCGCGCGGCGCCGGGCCGGGCGGGGTGTCGGCCCAGGTCAGGGACAGCACGGTGACCAGCGGGCCGGCCGTCGCGACGCCGTCGAGCGCGGGCACCTCGGCCGCCGCGCCGAACGCCGTCCCGTGCGGCGCCGGGTGGATCGTGGCCCGGTCCCAGCCCAGCAGACCGGTGAGGCCGGCGTGTACGGCGTCGGTGTGCACCCATGCCCGCGGTCCGTGCACCGAGGAGCGCAGGTCCGCGCCGAACGCCGCCGCCGGCGCCCACCCCGTCTCGCGCACCGCCGTGCCGGCCGGCGCCAGGACCCGGTGCACGCGCACCTCGTACGCACCGCGCACCACGGCGACCGACACGACCCGGGTGCCCGGAACCGGCTTCCCGTCGAGCGTGGGCACATGTGTCGAGGCCGCCCAGTGCGACCCGGCGCCCAGCGGCTCGACCCGGCCGCGCTCGGTGACCCGACCGTCGAGGACCAGGCCCAGGTGGTTGTCGGCGAGGTCGCCCTCGCGGGTGGGGCCGGTCGCCGCGGAGTAGGACAGGCGGGCGTACAGCGGGTCGTCGGGGGCGAGTTCGTCGCTCGGCGCGGCCGGCTGGTGGTCGGCGCCGTGGTTGAGCAACCGTGCCGAGCCCCCGCCGGAGTGTACGAGCAGACCCGGCCCGGGCAGCCCGAGCCCGCTGTCCGCGCGCTCCCTCTCGGCCGGCCCCGCGCACTCGCGCGCGGTCCACACCTCGTGGTCCTCGGGCAGCAGCAGGCCGACGAAGCCCTTGGCCGCCCAGTACGGCGACGCCGAGCCCGAATAGGACTGCACGGTCGCCGGGTCGGGGCCGTACCAGCCCAGGGACAGCAGGCCGTCCGGCGCCGCCGCGCCCCGATCGAGGAAGTGCCGCAGCACGCCGCTCGCCAGCCGCCGCGTGGTGCCGGGGGAGTAGGGCGTGGCGTCCACCAGCGCGCCCAGCCACAACGGAGCCGCCGCGGCGAACCGGTAGGTCAGCGAGCGCCCCTGGTGCAGCGGCGCGCCGGTGCGGTCGAACAGGCGGCCGTAGCCGGTCAGGAACGTGCGCAGCCGCTCGCGCCGGACCGGGTCGACCGGCTCGCCCGCCACCACCGCGCACAGCAGCGGGTACAGGTGCAGGGCCCAGCCGTTGTAGTGGTCGAAGTAGCGGCCCGCGCCGTCGGTGTACCAGCCGTCGCCGACGTACCAGTCCTCGATGCGGGCCGGACCGCGCTCGATCGCCGCGCGGGACTGCTCGGGATACCGGCCGGCCGCCTCCAGGAAGGTGCCGACCGCGACCGGGAAGAGCCACCAGTTGTTGTTCACCGGCTCGTGCCGCAGGGCGCCCGCCAGCCAGTCGGCGGCCCGCTCCCGGGTGGGCTCGTCCAGCCGGTCCCACAGGTGCGCCTTCGTCAGATGCAGCGCCAGTGCCACCGACGCGGCCTCCACCATCGCCTGGCCGCGGTCGACCACGGCCGGCCAGGACTCCGGATCCGCCGTGCCCGGTGCGGCGGTTCCCGCGCGCAGACCGTCGGCGTACGGTTCGAGCAGGCCGGCCGGGACCGGCCGACCGGAGGCCGCGGCGCCGGCCGCGCGCAGCGCCGCGAGCAGGAAGGTGCGGGCGTACCCCTCCAGGCCGTCGGAGCGTACGCCCGACCAGCTGGTGCGGCCCGGCAGGGTGATCAGCGCGCCGCCGGGGGAGCGGTACGGGCGCACCGCCGCGAGCAGGCCGTCGGCCACCGCTTCCCAATGCGCGCGCGTCCAACCGGTGTACGGGCTCAGCGTGCGGTCCTCCGGCGGGAGCACGAAGGGGTGCGGTGTGTTCACGGATCTCCTCGACTCGGCGGCTCGGCCGTCGGCGTTCTCGCGCCCACCGATCGACCGTTCGACCCGTTCGGCCGTCGACACGCTAGGTGGGGTCGATCGATCAGGTCAAGAGTCGGTTTGATCGAACGATCCTTTTCAATCAAAATCGAATGGCGATGCCCTAGGCTGAGGCGGCGGCCGGACAGCAGCCGGACGCCAGGGGGGCACGCCGGGCGCAGGCGTGCGCGACTCGGAAGGACGACGTCCACGGTGTTGGCGGAACAGCGACAGGAACTCATTCTCAGGACGGCCCGCGAGCGGGGCAGCGTCAAGGTGGTGGAGATCGCCGAGGAACTGGGCGTCTCCCTGGTCACCGTGCGGCGCGACGTCACCGCGCTGGTGGCGAGCGGGCTGCTCGCGCGGGTACACGGCGGCGCCACCCTGCCGCACGCGCGCCCGGCCGCGCCCACCGCGGGCCGGCCTCCCGTGAACGGCCACGACGGCCCGACGATCGGCATGCTCGTCCCGTCCGCCACCTACTACTTCCCGGAGGTGGTGCGCGGCGCCCGGGACGCGGTCGAGGCGATCGGCGGCCGGCTCGTGCTGGGCATCTCGCGCTATCTGCCCGCAGAGGACCGCGATCAGGTCGACCAGCTGCTGCGCGGCGGCGTGGACGGGCTGCTGCTGACCCCCTCGCGCGCGCCGGGACCGGGCGGCGAGGACGCGTGGATGGGGCGCCTGCCGGTGCCGGTGGTCCTGGTGGAGCGCCGCGCCGAGATCGGCTCCGGGCTGGAACACCTGGACCGGGTCGCCTCCGACCACGCGCTCGGCGCTGCCCAGGCGGTGCGCCGGCTGGGCACGCTCGGCCACCGGCGCATCCTGCTCGTGGCCCGGTTGGGCAGCCCGACCACGCCCGCCGTGCATGCCGGGTACACCGCCGCGATGGCCGCGCTCGGGCTGACCCCGCCGGATCCGGCCGGGGTGGAGACGCCGCATCCGGGCGAGGACGCGGACGGCTTCGACCGGGCGGTGACGCGGGTGATCGAGGCGGCGCGTACCGGCGCCGCCACCGCCGCGCTGGTGCACAACGACCAGGACGCACTGCTCCTGGTGTCCCGGCTGCGGGCGGCGGGCCTGCACGTGCCCGGCGACCTGGCGCTGATCGCCTACGACGACGAGGTGGCCGCGCTGGCCGACCCGCCGCTGAGTGCGATCGCGCCGGCCAAGCACGAGGTGGGCCGGATCGCCGTCGAACTGCTTGCCGCGCGGCTCGCCGACGGCGACGAGGGACGAGCACCCCGACACATCTCGCTGGTGCCGAGGCTGCGGCTGCGGTCGACCACCGAGCCGGTCGACCCGGACGCGCCGATCGAGGCGAGCGGAGCGACCCTGTCCGCCGTACCGACACCGACCACCCCCTCGCGAACGAGCGAAACCGACCGAACCCCTGCGTGATCGAACGATCATAGCGAGTTTCGTTTTTCATCGATTGTTCATTTGCTCTTGACGCTGTTCGCTCCTGAACGAATGATGCTCGCTATCGCCTTCGATGCAGGTTCGACCCAGGAGCATCCATGCAGCGCACATCCATCCGACTCGGCACGGCTCTCGTCGGCATAGTCACCGCCCTGAGCCTCGTCACGGCCTGCGGCGGTGGCGACGACGACAAGAAGAAGGACACGGGCGCCGGCCCCGCCGCGGGCGGCGCCCCGGGGCAGAAGCAGGAGCTGAGCTTCTGGTCCTGGACCAAGGGCACCCAGGAAGTGGTGGACGCGTTCAACAAGTCGCACCCCGACATCCAGGTCAAGTACGAGCAGATCCCGTCCGGCAACGCGGGCGGCTACGCGAAGATGTCCAACGCGGTCAAGGCGGGCAACGCCCCCGACGTGCTGACCATCGAGTATCCGCAACTGCCCGACTTCGTCAGCCAGGGCGCGGTGCAGGACATCACCTCGAAGGTGTCCGGGCTGAAGTCGAAGTTCCCCGCGTCGGTCAACAAGCTGACCGAACTGGGCGGCAAGACCTGGGCGGTGCCGCTGGACGCCGCGCCGATGGCGCTGTACTACCGCAAGGACTTCTTCACCGACCACAACATCGCGGTGCCCAAGACCTGGGACGAGTACCGGGCCGCCGCCGAGCAGGTCAAGAAGGCCGACCCGAACGCCCGGATCGGCACCTTCTACCCCGACGACCCCAGCACCATGGCGGGCCTGACCTGGCAGGCCGGCGGCGCGTGGTTCGGCACCGAGGGCGAGTCCTGGAAGGTCTCGCTCACCGACCCCAACTCGCGCAAGGTCGGCGAGTACTGGAACAAGCTGGTCTCCGACGACCTGGTGCGCGTGCAGCCCTCGTTCAGCCAGCAGTGGAACGCCGACCTCAAGAGCGGCGGCACCGTCGGCATCGTCGGCGCCTCGTGGAGCGCGGGCGTGCTCAAGAGCAGCCAGCCCGACCTGGCCGGCAAGTGGGCCGTCGCGCCGCTGCCCGACTGGGGCACCCCGGCCAACGCCATGCTCGGCGGCTCGACCTTCGCGGTGAGCAAGGACAGCAAGAAGAGCAAGGCCGCGCTCACCTTCATCGAGTGGATGACCACCACCAAGGAGGGCATCTCCGCGCGGATCGCCTCCGGCACCTCCAGCGCCTACCCGGCCGCCACCGAACTGGTGCCCACCGCCTCGCAGTTCTTCGACACCGGCTACTTCGGCAAGCAGGACATCTACCCGCTGTTCACCGACGCCGCGGGCAAGGTCGGCGCCGGCTGGACGTGGGGCCCGTCGATGACGCAGACGAACACCATCCTCAAGGACCAGTTCGGCAAGCTCTCCAGCGGCGGCACCATCGTGGGCGCCCTGGAAGAGGCCCAGAAGACCACGGTCGAGGAGCTGAAGAAGCGCGGCATCTCGGTCAAGTAGCCGACCGACCGTCGACGCCTCGCGCCGGGCCCGCCCGGCGACGACGATTCCGGATCCGAGATCCGCAGGCCCCCGACGCGCGCCGCGCCGTCGCGCGTCGGGGGACCGCCACCAGGAAGCAGCTCCACTCCATGAACTCATCCCTGCGCGCCGGCCGCCGGCGCCGGAAGACCACCGCCGCCCTGTTCCTGACCCCGTTCTACGTGCTGTTCATCGCCACCATGATCGTGCCGATCGGGTACGCGATCTGGCTCAGCCTGTTCACCGAGAAGACCTCGGGCCTGGGCTTCGGCGGCACCAGACGGGTGTTCACCGGCCTCGGCAACTACGCCGACGCGCTCGGCGACGACAAGTTCCGCGACGGTTTCATCGCGATCGGCCTGTACTGCCTGCTGTACATCCCGATCATGGTCGGTGCCGCACTGGCGCTGGCGCTGCTGCTCGACTCGGCGCTGGCCCGGGCCCGCAGGTTCTTCCAACTCGCGCTGTTCCTGCCGCACGCGGTGCCCGGCATCATCGCCGCGCTGATCTGGGTCTACCTGTACACCCCCGGCCTGAGCCCGATCATCGACCTGCTCGAATCCGGCGGTCTGCACTGGGACTTCCTGGCCTCGGACACCGCGCTGTTCTCGATCGTCAACATCGCCACGTGGGAGTGGATCGGCTACAACATGATCATCTTCTACGCCGCGCTCCAGGCGATCCCGCGCGAGGTGGTCGAGGCGGCCACCGTCGACGGCGCCGGACCGGTGCGCATCGCGGTGTCGGTGAAGATCCCGATGATCCGCGCCGCCGTCGCCATGACGATGTTGTTCACCATCATCGGCTCGCTGCAACTGTTCACCGAGCCGTCCATCCTCAGCGACGCCAATCCGGCCGTCGGCAGCTCCTGGACGCCCAACATGTACGCCTACTCGGCCGCTTTCCGCGCCAACGACTTCGGCCTGGCCGCCGCCGCCTCGGTGCTGCTGGCCGTGTTCGCCGCGGCGCTGTCGTTCGGCGTCACCCGCCTGTCGTCCGGACGGAGGACCGCATGAGCACCACCGTGCAGCACCCGGGCTCGGGCGGCGCTGCGGCCGACGCGCCCGCGCCGACCCCCGCCCGCACCGGCCGACCCGCCCGCCGCCCCCGCGCCAAGGGCCGCGCCACCGAGGCGCTGATGTCCAGGATCGCGGTCAACGGCGCCCTGGTCCTGGCCACCCTCTACATGCTGCTGCCGCTGGCCTGGTTGCTGATCGCCGCAACCAAGGACATGGGCGGCCTGTTCGGCGGCGACGGCTTCGCCTTCGACGGATTCCACTTCACCGAGAACGTCAAGGCGGTGAACAACGAGAGCGACGGGATCTACTGGCGCTGGTACCTCAACAGCCTGCTGTACGCGGGCGTCGGCGCCGCTCTGGGCTCGTTCGTGAGCGTGCTGGCCGGCTACGCGTTCGACAAGTTCGACTTCCCCGGGAAGGAGAAGTTGTTCGGCGGCGTGCTCCTGGGCGTACTCGTGCCCACCACCGCGGTGGCGCTGCCGCTGTACCTGCTCGCCTCCAAGGTGGGCCTGGTCAACACCTTCTGGGCGGTGTTCATCCCGGTGATCGTCAACCCCTTCGGGGTCTACCTGGCGCGGGTGTTCAGCGCCGGATACATCCCCGGAGAGGTATTGGAAGCGGCCCGGATGGACGGCGCCGGCGAGATCCGCACCTTCCGCTCGGTGGCCCTGCCGATGATGATGCCGGGCTTCGTGACCATCTTCCTGTTCCAGTTCACCGCGATCTGGAACAACTTCTTCCTGCCCCTGGTGATGCTCTCCGACCAGAAGCTCTACCCGGTGAGCCTGGGCCTGTACTCGTGGAACACCAACGCGCACGCGTCGCCCGAGTTCTACCCGCTGGTGATCACCGGATCGTTGATGGCCGTCGTCCCGCTGGTCGTCGCCTTCGTCTCGCTCCAGCGCCACTGGCGTTCGGGGCTGTCCGCGGGGAGCGTCAAGTGACCGACGGTACGACTACCACCACCACCCGACTCGGCGGCCCGGAGCGGCGGCGACCGAGGGTATTGCTCGCGATGGACCCGGCCGTGGCCGCTCGCATCCTGGACGACGAGGCCCGGACCCGACTGGCCGCGCTCGCCGAGGTCGACCTGGACCTGATCGCGGCCGACTTCGCCGCCCCCGACGCGGTCGCGGCGCTGGCCGAGGCCGAGGTGCTGTTCACCTGCTGGGGCAGCGCGCCCCTGGACGAGGCGGCCCTGGCCCGTGCGCCGAGGCTGCGTGCCGTGGTGCACGCGGCCGGATCGGTCAAGCACCACCTCACCGACGCGGCCTGGGCGCGCGGGCTGATCGTCTCCTCCGGAGCGGCGGCCAACGCGCTGCCGGTTGCCGAATACACCGTCGCCGCCGTGCTGTTCGCCAACAAGCGGGTGCTGCGGATCCGGGACGCCTACCGGGCGGAGCGACGCCTGGTCGACTGGGACGCCCGGTTCCCGGGATTCGGCAACTACCGGCGCACCATCGGGATCGTCGGCGCGTCCCGGATCGGCCGGCGTGTGCTCGAACTGCTGCGCCCGTTCGACTTCGAACTGCTGCTGCACGACCCGTACGTGACCACCGATCAGGCCGAGGCACTGGGCGCGCGACGGGTGGACCTGGACGAACTGATGCGCCGCTCCGACGTGGTCAGCGTGCACGCCCCCGAACTGGAGTCCACCCACCACCTGTTGGACCGCCGCCGCCTGGCCCTGATGCGGGACGGCGCCACGTTGATCAACACCGCGCGCGGCTCGCTGGTGGACCAGGAAGCCCTTACGGAAGAGCTGGTGGCGGGCCGCCTGGACGCGGTCATCGACGTCACGGAGCCCGACGTCCTCCCGCCCGCGTCCCCGCTCTACGACCTGCCCAACGTCCTGCTGACCCCGCACATCGCGGGCTCTCTCGGCGGTGAACTCCGCCGCATGGTCGCCTCGGCCCTCGACGAACTGGACCGCTACACCCGGGGCGTGCCGTTCGCCCACGAGGTGGAACCGGCCACGCTCACGCGCTCGGCCTGACCCTCCGTCCGCCCCGACGCCCGAACCCCGCCTTCGGGCGTCGGGGCGGGGTCAACCTCGAACACCCGCTCCAGCCCGGCCGGCGTCCGAGGCCACCCCCGGCCGGTCACTTCAGCCCGGCCGGCGTCCGAGGCCACCCCAGGCCGAGTGATTTCGGTCCGGGCTGTTCGTACCCAAGCCATCTCAGCCCGGCCGGCGTTTGGGGCCACCCGACGAGTCAACCCGAGCCACACTCTTCCGGCCCCCGCCGGATGCACTTGCAAGACCCCCTCGACCGGAGGTCACATGCACGGCTTCAGACCGATTGCCGCCACTTTGGCGACAACCCTCATCGCGAGCCTGGCCGGCCTGGCCGCTCTCGCCCCGACCGCCGGCGCCGCGACGGCCGGCCCCACCACGACCTACGTCGACTGCGGTGTGGGCCGACCCGACGGCGGCGGCAGCCCAGACGACCCGCTCGGCGACCTGAGCGCCGTCAACTCCCGCACCTACGCCGGAGGCGACCGCATCCTGCTCCGCGCCGGCACCGTCTGCGTCGGCACGCTGCAACCCAAGGGCAACGGCGCCCCCGGCAACCCCGTCACGATCGGCGCCTACGGCGAAGGCCCGCGCCCGATCGTGCAGGGCACCGGCGGCCCCTCCACCCTCCGCCTGGTCGACCAGAGCTGGTGGACCGTACAGGGCCTGCACGTGACCAACCCGGCGCCGACTCAGGCGCTGCGTACCGGAGTTCAGGTCGACACCACCACCCCGGACCGCAAGTACGGGATCGTGCTGCGCGACCTGGAGGTCTCCGATGTCGCCGGCTGGAGTGACAAGACCGGTACCAACGCGGGCTGGTTCTCCGCGTCGGCCGGCATCGTCGTGCTCGGCAAGGCGACCGCCGGCCCGATCGAGGGCATCACCATCGCCGACAACCAGGTCCACGACACCGGTGGCGGCGGCATCAAGATCTCGGTCAAGCCCGCCGACTTCCACCGCGACGTACTGATCCGGGCGAACAGCATCCGCAGCGTCGGCGGCGACGGCATCGTGGTGCACGGCTCGGACGCGCCGCTTGTCGAGTACAACCTCTTCGACGACGGCGGAGGCGGCAAGTACCCGTATCTGAACGGCAACTTCGCCGGCATGTGGCCGATCAACTCGCGCGACCCGGTGTTCCAATACAACGAGGTCACCCGGCAGCGGCCGTCGATCTTCGACTCCACCGCGTGGGACTGCGACGGCGCGATCACCGGATCGTGCACCTACCAGTACAACTACTCGCACGACAACGGCGGCGGTTTCTACCTGGGTTGCCAGAACTGCACCTCCTTCGGCAACTTCCACGCCACCCAGGTGCTGCGCTTCAACATCGCCCAGGACGACTGCCGGATCAGGGCCAACGCCTCGGGGGACAACACCAGTCCGCTGCGGATGTACAACAACACCTTCTTCTGCCCGAGCAAGAAGCTCGACGTCGAACTCCCCAACGGTCCCGGCGCGAACACCCTCGTCGCCAACAACGTCTTCGTCGCGGGCCAGGGTGCGTTGCCCACCGGCACGGGCGTCGACTATCGGGCCAACGTCTACCACGGCGGATTCACCGCGCCCACCGGCGACACCTCCGCCGTGACCACCGATCCCAGGTTGGCCGCACCGGGTACGGCGACCGGCCGCACCGACGCGGCAGGTTACGCGCTGCTCGCCGGATCTCCTGCGTTGGGTACGGGAGTCGCCGTCCCCGGGCTCGGCACGAGCGACTACTTCGGCAACGCCGTCCCAGCCGACGGAGCCGGGGTCAACCGGGGTGCGTACAACGGCCCGGCGGTGGCCGCGCCGCCGCTGTACCCCTCGATCGCCGCCGCCTACAACAACGTCGGGGTCGGCGACGACGCCAATCCCAACGTCGGCGGCTTCGGCCTGTCCGGCCGCAGCTACTCCGGCCAGGCGCTCGCGGCGGCCGGCTACGTCCCGGGGGCCCGGGTCACCGCCGGCGGGGCCGAGTTCACGTGGCACCCGCGCGCGTACGGCCTGCCGGACAACGTCAAGGCCGCCGGCCAGCGGATCGCGCTGGGCGGCAGCGGCAGTCGCCTGGTGGTCCTGGGCGCGGGCGCGTACGGCGCACAGACCGGCACGACCACCGTCACCTACACCGACGGCACCACCACGACCGCGACCCTGACCCTCGGCGACTGGTGGAGCACCACCGCCGGCCCGAGCGACCAGGTTGCGGTACGGGCGGCCTACCACCACAAACCGCAGACCGATTACCGCACGCCGGCCTCGGCCCGCTCCGAGGAGGACGTCACGGTACGGGTCGCCGCCCTCGCCATCGACCCCGGCCGGACGGTGGCGTCGGTGACCCTGCCGACGGGCAGCCCGATCGCCGGGCCCGGCCTGCACGTGTTCGACGTGAAGGTCGTCTGATGTCCCGCCGAGGACGGGCCGCGGGGGCACGGGGCGCCGGTCCCGCCGCGCGGGGTCGCGTGGTGGAGGGTGCCGCGGGCGCCGATTCCGCTGCGCGGCGCCGGGTGGCGGCGCGTGTTGCGCTCGGCTTCGCCGCGCTCGGCGTGGTCGGGGCGCTCGCGGTGCTTCTCCTCGACCCGTTCCCGGCGGCTACCGGGCGGGCGGGTTCGTCCTCGGCGACCCCGCCCGCCGCCACCATCGATCCGGCCGCCGTCGTCGCGACCGTGGACGACGTTCCGGTGACGGCTGCCCATCTGCGGCGGGTGGCGACGCGGCTGCGGGCGGAGGTGGTGGCCGAGTTCCCGATGCACGGTGGGCGAGCCGCCTACTGGGCCACACCGGTCGCCGGTCGCACGCCGCACGAGGTACTGGTCGAGCGGTCGTTGCGGGTGGCGGCCGCGGATACCGTGCTGCGCCGGTGGGCGTACGAGGCCGGACTGTCGACCGACCCGAGCGAGGCGGGCTTCCGCACCCGCCTGGACACGGAGAACGCCCGTCGAGAGGCGGCACGCTCGTCCGGCCGCCCGATCCCCGGGGTACCACGCTATGACGAGGAGAGCTTCGCCCGCACCGAGACCGCCGAGTGGTCGGCGGCACTGGCAGCCACCCTCGAAGTAGACCTGTCGGAGCCCAGGTTGCGCGCCCGATACACCGAACTCCTGGCCACGGCACCCCCCTCGACGAACCCCCCACCCTTCGAAGAGGCCCGCGACCGACTCCGCCGCGACCTGACGACAACGGCATTCAACACCGAACTGACCCACCGCACGGCAACCACCCGACTCCTCCCGAGCCCGGGTGCGGACACGGTGGTCCACCAGGCGGAGTGACCGAGCAAGTCAAGGGCATCCCCGTTCCCGCGCTGCCGGGGGCGGGCCTCACAGGCGGACCAGCATTTTGCCGGTGTTGGCGCCGTGCAGCATGCCGAGGAAGGCTTCCGGGGCGCGGTCGATGCCGTGCACGATCGTTTCCCGGGTGTGCAGGCTGCCGTCCGCGAGCCACTTCGTCGCCTGGGTGAGGTAGGCCGGGAACTTGTCGTAGTGGTCGACCACGAGCAGGCCCTTCAGGGTCAGTTGCCGAAGCACCAGGTCGTAGAGGTTGCTCGGGCCCGGGACCGGCTCGGTGGAGTTGTAGCCGCTGATCATGCCGACGATGGCGGCCCGCCCATGCATCCGCATCGCCCCGATCGCCGCCTCCAGGTGGTCTCCGCCGACGTTGTCCACGTACACGTCGATGCCCTCCGGCGCCGCCTCCGCCAACTGCTCCGCGATCGAACCGGCCCGGTAGTCGATGGCGGCGTCGAAGCCGAACACGTCCGTCAGGATCCGCCCCTTCCCGGGCCCGCCGGCCGATCCGATCACCCGGGATGCGCCGAGGTTGCGGGCGATCTGTCCGGCCAGGCTGCCCACCGCACCGGCGGCGCCGGAGACGAAGACGACGTCGCCCGGGCGTACCGGAGCGACCTCGGCGACCGCGAGGTAGGCGGTGAAGCCGACCTGCCCCAGTGCGCCGAGGTGGTCCTGCGGGCGGGTGGTCGAGACGTCCAGGACGGTGGCCTCGGCGCCGTCGATCACCGCGTACTCGCGCCATCCGGCGAAGTGCGACACCGTCGCGCCCACGGCGACCTCCGCGCTGCGGGAGGCCACCACCTCGCCGACCGCGTGGCCCTCCAGCACGGCGCCGATCGCGAACGGGACGATGTAGGAGGCGTCGTCGTTCATCCGGCCGCGCATGTACGGGTCCACCGACATCCAGGTGTTGCGAACCAGGATCTGCCCTTCGGCGGGCTCCGGGATCTCCGTCTCGACCAATGCGAAGTTCGCCGGCTGCGGTTCACCCACCGGGCGCGACACCAAGTGGATTTCCCGGTTCAAGGAGGGGCGCGGGGCGTCGGTGCCGTTGGAGTTGTCGGTGCTGTTGTTGTTCTTTGGGTTCATCGCGGGGGCTTCCTTGTCTTGTCTCTCGGTCGGTGCGGCACTTCATACGTTGGCGGACCGCACTTCCGGTTTCCTTCCGATCGGCTGTAGATCCGCGTGGGGTAGCGTGCGAGGGTGCGATTCGGGGTGCTCGGCCCGCTGGCCGTCTGGACGAAGGACGGCGCGCCGGTGCCGATTCCGGAGGCGAAGGTGCGCGCGCTGCTCGCGGATCTGCTGATCCACGAGGGCCGACCGGTGCCGGCCGACCGGCTGATCGAGGACCTGTGGGGCCGCCGACTCCCGCGCAACCCGGTCGCCACGCTGCAGACCCGGGTGTCCCAACTGCGCCGCGCCTTGGAAGCCGCCGAACCGGGCGGACGCGACCTGGTGGTGTGGCAACCGCCCGGCTATCGCCTCGCCGTCTCGCCCGACGCCGTGGACGCGGGCCGCTTCCGGGTCCTGGTCGAGCGGGCCAGGATCACCGAGGACGCGCAGACGCGGAAGACGCTGCTGAGCGACGCGTTGGCGCTGGGGCGCGGGCCCGCGTACGCCGACGTCGCCGACGAGGAGTTCGCCCGCTCGGTGGCCGTGCGGCTGGACAAGGAACGGATCACCGCGCAGGGAGAGCACGCGCTGGCCCGGCTCGACCTGGGCGAACAACCGTCCCCGGTCGACGAGATCGGCGACCTGGTGACCCGTCACCCGCTGTGTGAACGGCTGCGCGCGGTGTACATGCGCGCCCTGTATCTGGCCGGGCGACAGAGCGAGGCGTTGGCGGTGTACGCGGAACTGCGCGAGCGGCTCGCGGACGAACTGGGCGTGGATCCGGGGCCGGAGCTGGCGGCGCTGTACGAGCGGATCCTCAGACAGGATCCCGGGTTGCAGGCGACTGCGCGGGGTTCGGTGATGGTGGAGTCCCGAGTGGGGGCGGCCGTTGCACCGGAATGGGTTTCGGATTCGGCAGCGGAGGCGGGTTCTGTTCCCGACTCCGGCTCTGGTTTGCTTTCGGGCTCGGGCTCGCTTTCGGGCTCAGGCTCGGGTTCCGTCGCGTTTGCCGCTGCTTCGTCCGTGCCGGTCGGGTTGCCCGTCGCGCTCACGCCGTTGGTCGGTCGGGCGGAGGCGGTGGCTCGGGTGCGGGCGCTGATGGCCACGGAACGGCTGGTCACGCTGACCGGTCCCGGTGGTGTGGGCAAAACCGCGCTGGCGGTCGAGGCGGCCCGGGACGCACCACCGCCGGGTGCCGATGGCCTCCCAGGCATCGAGGCGGTCGGATTCGTCGATCTTGTGGAGCTTGACCGCGCCACCGCGACCCCGGCCGACGTCGCCGCGACGATCGCCCGGGAGCTGGGCCTGGCCCCGGGAGTCGGCGGCGAACCGCGCCTGTTGGCCGCCGTGTTGGCGTCTCGGCGGCTCCTCCTGGTGTTGGACACCTGCGAGCACGTCGTCGACGCGGTTGCCACCGTCGCCGAGGGGCTGCTTCGGGCGGTGCCCGGTCTGCGGGTTCTGGCCACCGGTCGGGAGCCGCTGGCCGTACCGGGCGAGCGGTTGTGGCCCGTTCCGCCCCTGCCGGTGCCCGCGCCCGAGGCGGCACCGGAGGATGCGATGGGCCATGCGGCGGTGGAGCTGTTCGTCGAGCGCGTCGCCGCGACCGTGCCGGGCTTTTGTCTCGATGCCCACAACGCCGCCGACGTGGCCACGATCTGCCGTCGTCTGGACGGGATCCCGCTCGCACTGGAACTGGCCGCCGGCCGGGTACGCGGCCTCGGCGTGGCGGAGGTGGCCGCCCGCCTGGACGATCGATTCGCGATCGTGACTACGAGCCGCCGGGCCGGCCCGACCCGACACCGCACCCTGCGCGCCACCCTCGACTGGAGTTGGGAACTGCTGTCCCCACCCGAACAGGCCGTGCTGCGCCGCCTGTCGGTGGCCGAGGGCGGCCGGCGGCTCCCGGACGTGATCGAGGTCGCCGGGGTGGACGGCGGCGACCTCGATGTCATCGACGCCCTGACGCGTCTGGTGGACCGCTCCCTCGTCGCGATGACGATCGAACCCGGCGGCCCCCGCTACCGGTTGGCCGAATCGGTCCGGGCGTACGGCCTGGACCGGCTGTGCGAAGCCGGCGAACTCGTGGGCCGACCGGCCCCGATCCGAGGGACGACCACCGTTGACGGTGCGGCGGCGGGTACCGCGCCGGTGGACCGCGCTACGCCGGGTGTTCCGCGCCTTCGGGGCGGGCGGTGTCCGTGCCGGCGGTGGTGAAGACGACGTCCTCGGCGTGCGGGACGATCTCGACCTCGTCGCCCAGCGCCCATTCGGCCACCCGCGAGACCATCGGGGCCGGTACCGCCTCGCTGATCCCGGGCGCGGCCGGGATGTCGTACGTGGCGTGCGCGTCGTGCGGCAGTACCACCCGGTAGCCGCGTTCCAGCGCGGCCCGCGCGGTCGCTCCCACGCACATCTCGGACATCACGCCGCACACGGCGACGCCGGCCACCTTCGCCGTGGCCAGGACATCGGCCAGCGACGTACCGTCGAAACCGTCGTCCTCGGTCTTGCGGATCACCACCTCGCGGGGACCGGGCCGTACCGGCAGCATCAACTCCCAACCGGGGGAACCGGTTTCGTCGTCCGCGCCGACCGCTCCGTCGTTCTGGAGATGCACCACCAGCGACCCGCGCGCCCGTGCCTCGGCGAGCAGGGCGCCGACCCGATCCAGCACACGCGCGGAGTCCGGGACCGCACTTTCGCCGGTGACGAAGGCCACCTGTACGTCCACGATGATCAATGCCGAGACGGCGTCCACATTCTGCGTCATGCCACCCCATCCTGCCCGGTCGCCCACGACGGTGCCGAGGGGGTCGAATCTTGCGCGACTCGAGTTTGAAATAGGTTGCTCGCGGGTGTCACACGGGGGTGCCCGGCATCGTCAACGTGGTGTCGCAGCACATCGGGGCCGAGCGGCCCCGGGACGGATACGAAGAGGGAGAACACCATGGAGACTGGTTCGAGGATCGCGGTCGTCGGAGCCACCGGTCGGGCCGGGCGGCACGTGGTCGACGTGCTCCGGGAGCGCGGGCACGACGTGGTCGCGATCTCGCGGTCCACCGGCGTGGATGTGATCACCGGTGCGGGGCTCACCGAGGCGCTGGAGGGTGTCGACTGCGTCATCGACGTGTCCAGCACACCCTCGCCCGACCAACAGGAGGCCACCGAGTTCTTCACCACGTCGGCGCGCAACCTCCAGGCGGCGGCCGCCAAGACCGGCGTGCGGCGCATGGTGGTCGCCTCGATCATCGGGATCGACGCCTCGGTCGCGGGCTACAACGCGGCCAAGCTGGCCCACGAGCAGGCCGTACTGGCCGGGCCGGTGCCGGTGCGGATCCTGCGGGCGGCGCAATTCCACGAGTTCGTCGAGGAGTTGGCGGGCTGGGGGATGCGCGGCGAGGTGTGCTATGTGCCGAGGATGCGTACCCAGCTGATCGGCGCGCGGGCCGTGGCGGAGGGTCTGGTCGAATTGGCCACCGGTGACGGGCCGATCGCGGAGACGGCGGGTACCCCGTTCGCGGAGATCGCCGGTCCGCGCGAGGAGAACCTCGCCGAGATGGCGCGACTGGTGCTCGAACGGCGCGGCCACACGGTCCGCATCGAGGAGGTGAGCGACCCGGCCAACCCGGATCGCGACCTGTTCGAGAACGGCGGCCTGCTCCCCGGCCCGCACGCCACCCTCGCGGGCCCGACCTACCGCGACTGGCTCGCCGGCACCACGGCGTGACCCGCCCGCGGGCGGACCGCGCCACCGCGTGACCCTCATGCGCGGACGGCCGTCCCGGGTGGGCATGCCCCACCCGGGACCGGGCACCGTCGGCAGTCGTACCGGCCCGCCATGGGCCGTCCCCGATCAGGTTGTCGTCGGAACCGAGCGCGTCGCCCAGATCTCGCGTTCGGCGGCCAGGGTGTCACCGGCGACGTGAGGCGTCGTGTCCCACACCATCGTCTCGCGCCCCGAGCGGGTGTAGCGCGGCCAGGACCGCCCCGGGTCGAGGTCGCGGACGAACGACACCCAGGCCCCATGCATCGCCTCGGCCAGCGCGACGGGCGCGTCGGGGCCGGTCGCGTCCTGCGCGCGCTCGGCGCCCAGCAGGTCGAAGGCGAAGGGCAGGTCGAGGCAGTGGAACGCCTGGCCGGCGAACATCGGGGTGGTGGAGCGCCATTCGAAGGCGTACATCCAGGTCGGCCGGTCCTGGCCCGCCCGCGCCTCGGCGATCGACGAGGCGGCGACCCGGAACAGCGAGTCGGTGATCGCCTGGCCGATCACCCCGGCGGGAGTCGCGCCCTCGTGCAGCGCGAGGTAGGCCGCGGTGCCCTCGGGCGACAGGCCGATCGAGCCGAGTACGCCGACGGCGGCCTCGACCGGGGCGTCCGCCATGCCGAGTTCGGCGGCGAAGTTGAACTCGTGGTGGGTCGCGCCGAGCATCAGCGGGGCCGGAGAGGCCGAGCCGTCCCGGAACGCGCCGTGCACGTCCTCGGGGATCAACTCGCCGTCGGCGAACGGCGCGAGGAGCAGTTCGGGCAGCGGCGCGGCGCCGTCCTCGGGCGCGGTGACCAGGTCCTGCAGGCGCTGTAGTTCCTCGTGCGAGAGGTCGCGCAGCGCGGCGGCGGTGGCGGGCAGGCCGGTGCGGGCGGTGAAGCGCGCGGCCACGGCGAGGCCGTCCGCGCGGCGCTGCGGGTCCATCACCGCGCCGGAGACCGCGATGCCGGCCCGGAACAACTCGTGCGCGGACGGGGTGGCCATCAACGTCTGGACCGCGCCGCCCCCGGCCGACTGGCCGGCGATGGTCACCTTGGCGGGGTCGCCGCCGAAGGCCGCGATGTTGTCGCGGACCCAGCGCAGGGCGGCGATCCAGTCCAGTACGGCCCGGTTGTCGGGCGCGTCCGCCAGGTGCAGGAAACCCTCGATGCCGAGTCGGTAGCCGAGCGAGACCAGGACCACGCCGTCGCGGTTGAAGGTACGGCCGTCGTACCAGGGACTGGCGGCCGAGCCGGCCACGAAGCCGCCGCCGTGGATCCAGACCAGTACGGGCAGCGCGGCGTTCGGGGTGGGGTCGGGGGTGAACACGTTGAGGTTGAGTACGTCATCGCCCGGGATCGACGGCTCGGGGATGATCGTCGGCCCCTCGCCGAAGCCGCGACGCTGGGCGGTGGGCCCGTAGGCCGTGGCGGCCAGTGGCTCGGTCCACGGCTCCGGGACCTCGGGGGCGGCGAAGCGGAGGTCGCCGACGGGCGGCTTGGCGTAGGGGATGCCCAGGAAGCGGGCGGACCGGTCCTGCCACACACCCCGGACGGGGCCCAGGGTGGTGGTGACGAGGGGCTGCTGGGACACGGGCGATCCTTGGGTGCGGGGGTCGGGCGTCGGGGGTGGTCGGCGTTCGACTGGTACGACGGTCTTGTCGGGGTCTTGTCGGTGAGTATCGACCCGGGCCAATAAATATTGCAAGAGTTGAAAAAAATAATCACCGGAGCGGGGCGAGGCCAGGGCACAATCGACGACGTGAACACCGCCGCTACACCCGACCCGGGTCCGGGCCCCAGCCCCGGGCCTGGCCCCGGCCTTGGCCCCAGCCCCACCGATACCGCCGCCGTGCGGCGTCACAACCTGGCGCTGGTCCTGCGCGAGATCGCCGCCCACGGGCCGTGCGCGCGGACGGAGGTCGCGGCGGCCACCGGCCTGGTCCACGCGTCGGTCACCGCGCTGGCCGCCGAACTGATCGGGCGCGGCCTGGTGGCCGAGGTCGGCTCGGCCTCCTCCGGCGGGCGGGGCCGGCCGCGTCGGTTGTTGTGCCTGGTGCCGGGGCGGGTGGTGGCGATCGCGGTACAGGTGACCCTGGAGCGGGTCGAGGTGCTGGCGGCCGACCTGGCCGGCGACGTGGTGCACCGCGCGTCCGTCCCGCACCACGCGCCGTTCGGCGACCCCGAGCCGCTGGCCGCCGTACTCGCCGACGCCATCCGTCGCGCCGAGGAGGTGGTCCGCACACGGCCCGACGCACACCTCGCGCGGGTCGTGATCGCCATGGCCGGGCCGGTCACCGGGCCCGGCCACACCGTCGCCGCCGCGATCGACTTCGGCTGGGCCAGGACCGACCTGCGGGCACTGGTGACGGCGCACCTGCCGGACCTGGCCTGCCCGGTGGATCTGGTCAACGACGCGAACGTGGCCGCCCTGGCCGAGTACCACGCCCGCGCCGAACAGGGCGGCGAACTCCCGCACGCCGTCGCGTACATCAAGGCCGACACCGGCGTCGGCGGCGGCTTGGTGGTGGGCGGCCGAATCCACACCGGTACCCACGGCCTGGCCGGCGAGGTGGGCCACATCCCACTCGCCTTCGACGGCCCCGACTGCCCCTGCGGCGCACGCGGCTGCCTGGCCATGTACGTCGGCCCCGAACCCCTCACCGCAGCCGCCGGCCTCGCCGACATCGCCACACACGAGGGCGTCGACGCGGCCCTGACCGAACTCGACCACCGCCTACGAGCCGGCGACCCGACCGCAACCGAAGCCCTCACCGCCGCAGGCCGCGCGGTCGGCGCCGCGGTACTGGCCATCACCGGCCTGGTCGACCCGGCCGAGGTAATCCTCGGCGGCTACCTGGCAACCTGGTACCCCTGGCTCACCGACGGCATCAACACCACCCTGTCCGGCCGCCGCGCAGTGGCCCCCCACCTGGAACCCACCATCACGCCAGGCAAGCTGTCCGAGGAAGCCACTCTGAGGGGCGCGTTGCAAACCAGCCGAGAAACCACCTTGAACACCCCGACCCAGGTCCCACACCTGAACCCCCAGGACCCCTAACCCGGACGAGGCCGCCGAACGCCACGCCGTGGACCGCGAGTCGGCGGCTGCGGGTGGCCGGCTCGGGCCGGCCTGAGCCGGTGCGAGCCGGTGATGGGGCGCCGGCGTGCGCGACTCCGAGACTTGGGCTCCCGACGAGGCGGGTGTGTCGGCCGGCGAAAAAGCGGCCCGCAGCGGCGGGCAGGGAGACCGCTCGGGTCGAGTCCGCCGGCAAGCCTTTCGAGTGGGCGAGGCTTCTCTGCACCAAGCAAGCCGACACGCCGAAACAGCCGTCCGATTGCCTGTAGTTACTCGCCCTGCTTCCGAACGACCATCTGGTTCGGGGCCGGCCCCGGTGAAGCCCTCGTCGAAGCCCTCACCGGGGTCGACGACGTGCAGATGAGCGCGGACGGCGCGGTAGAGGGGCCGACTACACGACACCGGCCCAGATCCCGCGAGCGTGTTTCAGGTGCGTGCTCATCAGTTCGGCGGCCTCGTCCGCTTTTCCGGCCGCGACAGCGTCGAGCAACGCGTCGTGCTCCCGTGTGGACTCGAGGAAGTCCCGGGTGCCCGCGACGTGGTCCAGGCCGTACAGGCGGCCTTGGTCGCGTAGCTGGCCGACGATGGCGACCAGTCGGGGATTGCCCAGGTGGCCGAGCAGGGTGAGGTGGAGTTCCCGGTCGGTACCGAGGAAGCCGACCCAGTCCCCAGCCAGCGCGGCCTCTTCGGTGCGCGCGGCCAGATCGCGCAGGGGAGCGAAGTCGTCGACGAGTCCGCGAGCGGCGATCTCGCGGACGGCGGAGACTTCGAGCATCAACCGGATCTGGATGATCTGATCGAGATCGTCTTCGGTCAGAACGCGGATACGGAAGCCCCGGTTGCGCACCATTTCGATCAGGCCCTCCTTGGCCAGATCGAGCAGTGCTTCCCGTACCGGGGTGATCGACACCTCCAGCTGTTCGGCCATCTGGCCGATCGCGTACAGCGTCCCGGGACGGATTTCACCCGCCACGATCTGGGCGCGGATCACTTGGCGGGCGTCGTCGCGAAGGCTTTGCCGCCGCAGCCCGGTGCCGGGTGTGACCGTGGTGCCGGGACGGGACATAGTGGACCCCTTGGTTGTCGAAGCCGCGCCCGGCCCAGCCGCCGCGGCACCCTATCCGAGGTATAAGGTATCGCGGTTCAGGTCTTGCTCAAAAGGCGGGCGACAGCCCAGTCCTGAGCGGCGATTCCCACGGTTTTGAAAACCGTTCGCCCGGTGGTCTCCGGTGCGGTTTCGAGTATTTCGGCCGGCTCGTGGATCCGGTGACGGGTGAGTGTGCCGGTCTCGAGCGCGTGGATGATCTCGCCGGCTTCGTCGGTGGCCGCCTCGATCTGTTCGACGACGACCAGGTCCGCGGTCGCGAGCAACTCGTCCGGCAGTTCGCGCATCGTCGGCCGGAACGAGCCGATCGCGTTGACATGTACTCGGACCGGCAGGGCGTCTGCCGGGAACAGGGGAGTGCTCGACGAGGTCGCACACGAGACGATCTCGACGTCGGTCAAGGCGGTCGTGACGTCATCGGCACTTCGCAGGTGTACCCCGGGCAGTTCGCCTTCCAACTCGGACAGGAGTTTCTCGGCGCGGGGGCGGTCCCGGTCGAACACGGTCAACGCGGTCAGTGGCCGGACGGTGTGCACGGCCCGGATCTGGTCCGGGGCCTGGGCTCCGGCGCCGAACAAGGTCATCACGGACGCGTCGCGGGGAGCGAGCGCGTCGGTGGCCACACCGGCGATCGCACCGGTCCGCAGGGTGGTGATCGCCGAGGCGTCGGCGATCATGCGGCCGTTGGTGCCCATCCAGGTCACGGTGCCGATGATCGCAGGCATGCGGTCGAGTCGGACTTCGAGCGCTTTCACGGCCGCGGTTCCGGTCGGTTGGTGGAACGCCGTCATCACCAGGATCCGGCCGTCGCCCACAACCAGTCGCGGTGGGAGGACGAACGAGCCTGCGGCGACTTCGAGCAGAACCTCGCGCACGGCGTCGATCGCACGACGCATCGGCACCTGGCGCCGGACGTCCTCCGCGCTCAGTACCTCCTCTGACGTGGTCGTCATCGTTTCTCCTCTCGTCGCGGACCCGCTAAGGCTTGACACCTAAGGTGTAAGGTATTACAACCTATCGGCAACGCCAAGTGAGGTGAGCATGGGTTCGAATCGAGTGGACGTCGCCATCGTGGGCGGCGGTGTCATCGGCAGCGCGGCCGCCTACTACCTCGCGCGTTCCGGTGCCGACGTCGTGGTGGTGGACCCGGATCCGGGGCGTGGTGCGTCGGCGGGGAACGCCGGCCTCGTCGTGCCGAGTTACAGCCTGCCCATGTCCAACCCCGGTGTTCTGCTGGCAGGGGTCCGGTCGTTGTGGGGCGCCGATCCGGCCGCCACCCTGAGTCGTCCGTTGTCCCTGCGCACCTTGCTGTGGCTCGGGCGCTTCACAGTGGCGTCCCGGCCGGGACGCGCCATGCGCGACGCGCGACGGCTGGGTGAACTCGCCGCCGCGAGTATGAGGCTCTACGACGATCTCCTCGACGACCTCGACGTGCGCTCGTATTCGTCCGGGTTCCTGCACGTTGCCCGCGATCCGGCGCTCTGGCAGGCCGAACGGAAGGCCGCTTCGCGGCTGGCAGGGCTGGGAATCCGGCATGAGGTGCTCGACGCCGCCGCCCTCGCGAACGCCGAACCGGGGATGGCCGACGGATTCGCCGGCGCTGTTCGATTCCCCGACGATCGAGCCCTCGATCCCGCAACCGTGACGAACGCGGTCCTGGCGGCCGCCGTGCGCAGTGGCGCGGTCGTGCGCACCGACCGTGTGGTGGGGGTCCGGATGCGGGATCGTCGGGCGGACACGATCGAAACCACCGGAGGGCCTGTTCGTGCCAGGGCCTTCGTGCTCGCCGCCGGCGCGGACAGCACCGCAGTCGGGCGGCTGTTCGGCCTCCGACTGAAGGTCGAAGCCGGTTACGGCTGGAGCCTGACGCTTCCCGTTCCGCATCGGCTGCTCGACCACGCACTGATGTGCGCGGACGACCACGTGATCCTCACGTCCACACCCGGCCGGCTCCGCCTCACCGGCGGCATGGAATTCGGTGGGTCGCCGGGGGCACCCAGGGCGGAAGCCATCGCGAGGCTTCGCACCGTGGCCGAACGCGCGCTACCCGCAGTGCGTCGGATCACCGCGGACGGAACCGCATGGCGCGGTGCGCGCCCCATGACCCCGAGCGGGTTGCCCGTGATCCGTCGCTTCGGGGGTGACTCGGGCAACGTCGTCGTGGCCACCGGCCACGGCACCCTCGGTCTGACCCTCGCCCCGGTCACCGGCCGGATCGTCGCGCGGCTTCTGGCGCCCGCGCAGAAAGGCAGTGTCGGTACGTCGTCCCGTTTTCTGTGACCTTCCCACCGGAGGTTCTGCCATGACCGCACCTGCTCCTGCTCCTGCTCCTTCTTCTGCCCGTGCCCGGCTCGTCCTCGCCGTCCTGGTCCTCGGTATTTTCGCTTACCAGGCACTGGAAACCATGTTGGCTCCCGCGTTGCCCCTCATCCAGCAGGCCGTCGGCGCCTCGACCCCGGCGATCGCGTGGGTGTTCACCGGTGTCCTGCTCGCCGGGGCGGTCGCCGCTCCGGTCATCGGCCGACTGGCCGACATTCGTGACAAGCGCCGGGTCCTGCTCGCGGTACTGGCCATCGTCTGCGCCGGAACGCTGGTCTCCGCACTGGCGACGTCGGTCTGGGTCCTGACCGTCGGCCAGCTTCTGCAAGGAGCCGGACTGGGACTGATTCCGCTGGCCATCGGGATGATCCGTGACACCCAGTCGCCCGAGCGGGTGAAGTCCGCGAACGGCCTGATCATCGGGGTCGGGGCGTTGTCGACGGCCGTCGGACTCCTCGCAGCCGGGCCGATCGTGGCGAGGATGCCCTACACGTGGCTCTTCTGGCTGCCTTTCGTACTCCTCGTCATCACGTTCGCCGTCGCGTGGTTCGTCGTCCCGCCGTGCCCGCCGGGCGAAACGGGCAGGGTCGACGTCACCGGTGCGGTGTTGCTCGGCGGTGGCCTCGCCGCCCTGCTCGTGGCGATCACCGGAAGTTCGAGGTGGGGCTGGGTGTCTCTCGAGGTCCTGGGTCTCACCGCGGCTTCGCTCGTCCTGCTCGCCGTGTTCGTCGCGGTCGAACTGCGGACCGAGAAGCCTCTGGTCGACCTGCGAATACTCGCCGGAAGGTCGGTGATGCTGGTCTCTGCCGTGTCGTTCGTGGTCGGCTTCAGCGGTTTCGCGGTCTTCGTGCTGGTCCCGACGTTGGTCCAGCTTCCGGCCGAAACCGGGTACGGTCTCGGCGCCACGGCCACCCTGACAGGTCTTTGCCTGGTGCCTCTCGGGCTGGTCGGGACCGTCGCCGCCCCGTTGACCGGCCGGCTCGAGCGCCGGATCGGCTCCAGGGCGGTGATGGTGCTCGGAACCGGGGCCCTCGCCGGGGCCGGCGTCGTGCTCCTCGGCGCGGGCGAGCCGTGGGTGATCTTCGTGGCGACCGCCGTTGCCGGCGCCGGTACCGGCTTCGGCATGACTCAGGCGATGAACATCGTGGTTGCCACGGTCCCGATGGAACGGACGGCGAGCCTCACCGGCGTGATCTTCGTGATCAAGGCCGTCGGCGGTGCGCTGGGCGCTCAAGTCGGCGCGAGCGTTCTCGCCGCGGGAGGCACCCCGATCCCGAGCTGGGGCGATTTCCGGACCGCATTCCTTCTCAGTGCGGCGATCGGCCTGGTCGCCGTCGTACTGAGCTGGGCACTACCGGCGAAGGTCAAGAGGACAGCTCAGGACGATGCCGTCCTGGCCGGCTGAAAAACTCCGCAATGGACAGGAGATCCATGATTCCCGACGACATCACGCGATACCTCACCACGATCCCGGACTGGGCCGAGATCCCCACCGTCGACGGCCTGATCGGCGACCTCGAAACGCTGGCGGCCTCGAACGCAGACCTGTGCCGTTGGCGGCGTTACGGGACGAGCCGTCTCGGTGATCCGCTCCGTGTCCTGTCGATCGGGCACGGTGAGCGAAACGTCCTGATCCTGGGTGGCCCGCACGCGAACGAGCCGTACGGCGCTCTGACGGTCGGCCATCTGTCCCGGCTGGTGACCGAGCACGCCGAACTGCGCGACGACCTGACGTGGCATTTCCTGCCCTGGGCCAACCCCGACGCCGCCAGGATGAACGAAGGGTGGTTCGCCGGCCCACGCTCCATTCGGGACTATCACGAGCACCTGTACCGCCCGGCGCCGGTGGACGACGTCGACTACACCTTCCCCAACCTCTCCGAGAATGGTTACTACGACAGGCCGTTGCCGGAAACCCAAGCGGTGATGCGGATTCTGGAAGACCTGCGTCCGGTGTTCCAGTACTCGCTGCACAACTGCGATTTCGGTGGCGTCTTCTACGTCCTCGACCATGACGTACCGGGGCTCGCCGAGGACCTGCTGGCGTTCACCGGCCAATGTGCCGTTCCCCTTGCGATGGACTCCGCCGCCGTGGCGGGGCTCGACAGCCCCGGCAAGGGCGTCTACCTCTACCCGCCCGCGGAGCAGATCGACGGCGGGATCGCCGAAGTCGGCGGAACCAGCGGGCACTGGGCCGCCCGCTACGGGACCACCACCCTGGTCGCCGAGATTCCGATGTGGAACGACCCGTGTGCGGCGGACGAAACCGATTCCGGCCGGACGATAGGCGAGGTGTTCGGTCGGGCGGCCACGGAGACGGCCGAATCATCGGACCTGCTCGCCGACCTGATGGCGGCGGTCCGCCCAGCGCTGCGCAGCGGATCTCCCCTCACGGCCTCGGTCGAGTCACTGGTCCGGTTCGGCCCCTTGCTGGGGCAAGGAATGCGGGCCGCGGCCGAAGCGATGGACGAGCGGCCCGCCGCGGTCGGCGAAGTCTTCGTCGGCGCGATAACCCCGATCATGATCCGGATGCGCGGTCTCGGGCAGCTGCGACGGCTGCTGCGGGCCGAACTCGCCACCGGTAACCACGCACCGGCCCTCCGGGCGACCGTCCGGAAAGCCGATGAGTTGTTCGACCAGGCCTGCCACGCCGCGGGCACGGTATCGGAGGGGAATCCCTTTCCGCTGCGGGACGTGGTCGCGGTCCAGGTGGGCGCCGGGCTGGTCGCCCTGCGGCGGATTCTGCAGGAGGCGGGGTGACCGGCTTCCATGACGAGGTGATCGTCGGTGACGCCCACAACGATCTCCTGGTGCTCGTCGCACGCCGACCACGAGAGATCTGGGCTTCCTACTTCCGCGAGCGCTGGTATCCGCAGCTGCGGGGCGGCGGGATCGACATCCAGGTCCTGCCGGTGTTCATCGACGACGAGTTCCGGCCGGAGGGCGCGCTGCGGGAAACGTTGCGGATGATCGAGGCCGCGCACCGGCTGGCCGAGGGCAATGCCGATGTCGTCGCCCTGTGCCGGACGGGTGACGAGGTCTCCGCGGCAGTCGCGTCCGGTCGCATCGCGCTGGTCCTGGCGTTGGAAGGTTGTCCCCAGGTGGACGAGGACATCGAACTCTTCCAGACCCTGCACCGGCTCGGTGTACGGATGGCATCCTTCACCCACTACGGGCGCACGATGCTCGCCGACGGCTCGGCCGAGAACGCCACCCGGGGCAGGCTCACCCGCGCCGGGGTCGAAGCGGTCGGCCTGCTGCAGGAACTTGGGCTGCTGATCGACGTCTCGCACGTCGGCAGGGCGAGTGTCGAGCACATTCTCGAGCTGGCCGGCAAACCGGTGATCGCCACCCATTCCTGTGCCGACGCGGTATACCCGCATCACCGCAACCTCACCGACGAGCAGGTGCGCGGGATCGCGGCGACCGGCGGGATCGTCTGTGTCAACTTCTTCGCCGGCTTCCTCACCGATGCGAAACCCACGATCGAGCACCTGGTGGAGCACATCGCCCACATGATCGCCATCGCGGGGGAAGACCATGTCGGCCTCGGCAGTGACTTCGTCGCCGAGTTGTTAGACGAGAAGATCCCCACCTGCGACCGGCCGCTCATGATCGAAGGTGTCGACGCGGAGACCTTCGTACCCGGCCTCGAAGGACCTGCCGGCATGCCGCTGGTCACCGAGGCACTCGTCAGGCACGGCGTGGCCGAGCCCGTCGTGGCCAAGATCGTCGGCGGGAACCTGTTCCGAGTGCTCAGGGAGCTCACGTGAAGAACCTGTACAACCTGACGGTTCCGCTGCGGGACGGCGTTACTCTCGCGGCCGACCGCTACGGGCCGGCCGGTGACGCCCCGGCGCCTGCGATCGTTGTCGGCACGCCCTATGGCAAGAACGACCCGAGGCGGCCCGCGCAGGCGGAACTCCTGGCGGCGCGGGGCTACGCGGTCGTGATCTACGATGTCCGCGGCCGCGGCGATTCGGACGGCGCGTTCGAGCCGTACCGGAACGAAGGCCCGGACGGCTATGACGTGATCGAGTGGGTGGCCGCCCAGGACTGGTGCGATGGCAACGTCGCGAGCTGGGGTGGTTCCTACTCCGGCCACGCCCAATGGCTGACCGCGCTGGAGAAGCCGCCGCATCTGCGTGCGATCGTCGCCTACGCGACACCCTCGGATCCTTTCGTGGACTTTCCGACCGGAACCCGGGTTCCGCAGGAGCTCTGCTGGTACCGGATGGTCGACCGCCGCGCCATGCAGAATGTGGCCGGATTCGATTGGGGCGCCGTCTACGGCCATCTCCCGCTGTACACCATGGACGAGGCCGCCGGGTTCGTCAGCGCAAACTGGCGGGCGGACATCGGACATGCGCCCGGCGACACCGAGTACTGGGCCCCGCTCGTCTACCAATCGAAACTGTCCGAAGTGGACGTACCGGCGCTGCACGTCACCGGCTGGTACGACGACGTGCAACCGGGAACGCTGCGGAACTTCGCGGCGATGATCGCGAAGGCACCCACAGAGGCGACGCGGCGCGCGCAACGATTGGTGATGGGCCCCTGGGGGCACGACGCCGGCCGCGCGGGCGGCCGGAGGATCGGTGACGTCGACTTCGGTGACCATGCCGAGGACGTCGATGTGACCGAACTCGAGGTGCGGTTCCTGGATCACCATCTGCGGGGTGTCGACAACGGCGTGGACCGGGAAGCACGAGCACGGTTGTTCCTGATGGGACGCGGGGAATGGCGCGACGCCGATGAATGGCCGCTGCCGGAAACCGTGTGGACGTCGCTGTACCTGCACAGCGAGGGTGACGCCAACACCCGTGGCGGCGGCGGGCGATTGACCCCTGAGGCCCCGGCCTCGGAGGAGCCGGCGGACACCTACCGGTACGACCCGGCTGATCCGGTCCCGTTCCTCACCGAGCCGACGTCGATGCAGATCGGCGGCCCCGACGATTACGCCGAGGTCGAGGATCGTGACGATGTCCTCGTCTACCTCGGACCGCCGCTCGGGGAGCCGCTGACGGTGATCGGTCCGGTCCGCGCCGAGTTGTTCGTCGGAAGCGATGCCCCCGACACCGACTTCACCGCGAAGCTCGTCGACGTCGGACCCGACGGTGTGCGGCGCCGCCTCTGCGACGGGATCGTCCGCGCACGCTACCGGGAGGGCTTCGCCACGGAGCTCGCTCTGCGGCCGGGCGAGGTGTATCACGTCGAGATCGACATGTGGAGCACCGCGCACGAGTTCGCCGTCACACACAGGGTCGGGCTGGAGATCTCGTCGAGTGCCTTCCCGAAGTACGACCGGAACCGGAACACCGGCGGATCGATCGTCCACGGCACCGAACTGCGGGTGGCGCACAACGAGATCCGGCACAGCCCGGCGCATCCCTCCCGCCTGATCCTGCCCGTGATCCCCTGACCGGTCGGTCTTCGGCGCCTGGCAATGAGCCCGACATGGCCTGCCTGCCGACGTGGGGGGCCGGCACCGGGTTCGCCGCCGGCCCCCGGCCAAAGTGCTGATGGTAGGCGTAAAACCCATGAACCCTTTCAGTCCCGGATGGACAGTCCATCCTTGATCGGATCGGACTTGGCGCAGTCGGCTGAACGCTTCCGGCGCGCGTCACGCTTGCGGGTTGCGGGTGGCTGGTGCGGGGCTGGTCCGAGTCGGTGGAGCCCCGCACGCCGGCGGCGGCCCGTCATCGACTCGGAGCGGCCCCGGACCGGGCACCCTTCACCCAACTCGTATGGAAGGGCAGCACCCGGATCGGCGCCGCCCGTTCCGCCGGACGCGGTTCGCGGTTCGCGGTGGTACGAGACCTACGTCGTGGTGCACCGGCAGGCACCGGGGGACATGATGGGCGCCTTTCGCGACAACGTGTTCCCGCCTCGTTGACCTCCGTCGGCGTGCCCCGACGGCGCGGTAGGCCCGGGAGACACGGGGCATCCCCAGACCAACCAGGCCACCCACGAGGTGATAATGCGGAACGGCTTCTGCCGCATTCCCGCGCATGCTTGTGCCCATGGAGCCCTCTTCCCGCGCACCCCGCCCCCCGGTCTCGCGCACCCCGGTGTCCCGTCGCGTGCTCAACCGGACGCTGATCGCCCGGCAGCTGCTCGCCGAGCGCACCCGCCGGCCCGCTGCGCAGGTTGTCCGGCACCTGGTCGCCATGCAGGCGCAGGAGCCGAACTGGCCGTATGTGGGCCTGTGGTCGCGCATCGCGGAGTTTCGGCAGGCGGAGTTGACCGACCTGTACACGGACAAGGACGTCGTCCGCGGCCCGCTCCTGCGCGGCACCCAGCACCTCGCCGCCGCCGAGGACTACGCCTGGATCCGGCCGCACTTCCAACCCGCGTCCGGGACCGAACTGCGCGCGAGCTACTACGCCGCCGAGACGCGCGGCCTCGAACCCGACGAACTCGCCGCCACGGGACGGGAGTTGCTTGCCAACGGGCAGCTCGCCCGGCGCGAACTCGGCCGGCTCCTGGGTGAGCGGTATCCCGGTCGTTCCGGGTATGTGCTCGCGGCGGCGGTCCAGCGCATGTTGCCGATCGTGCATCCGACGCCCAACGGCGTGTGGGGCGGCTGGGGCAACCGGCCGTCGGTGCCGATGGCCCTGGCGCCGGTCTGGACCGGGCGGGCGATGGACCCCACCCGTGACGTCCGCGAGCTGGTCGAGCGCTACCTGGCCGCGTTCGGCCCGGCGAGCGTGGCGGACGTACAGGCCTGGTCCGGGCTCAAGCGGCTGCGTGCGGTGATCGAGGCCATGCCGCTGCGGGTGTTGCGCGACGCGGACGGGCGCGACCTGTACGACCTTCCCGACGCCGAACTGGCCGCCGAGGACGCCCCCGCGCCGGTCCGGTTCCTGCCCGCCTTCGACAACGCCGTGCTCGGCCACGCCGACCGGACCCGGATCCTGCCCGACGAGCACCGCCGCCGGGTCCTGCCGGGCAACTCGCTCGTGTTGCCCACTTTTCTCGTCGACGGGTTCATTGCCGGTACCTGGTCCGTACACCCCACCGGCCTGCGCCTGATCCCCTTCGCCCCGCTGTCCGCCGAAACGACCGACGCGGTCATGGCCGAGGCGGCCCGGCTGTGTACGTTCGCCGCGCCGGCCGACCCCGCCGCCCGCGACGTCGAGATCCTGCCCCAGGGGTGATCACGAGCGCGCTGCCCATCCCCCACCTGAGGGATGGGCACCCGCCCACCCGCCGCGCACGATCGATCGGGTCGGAATCCGCCCACCCCAGGAGCGCGCAGCATGCAGGCCGTCATCGCCACCCGCCACGGCGGACCCGAGGTGCTGAGCACCGTCGACGCCCACCCCGAGCCGCGGCCCACCCGGGGCCGCGTCCTGGTGGCGGTCGCCGCGAGCGGGATCAACTACATCGACATCAGCCAACGCCGCGGGGTGTTCGCCGTACCCACCCCGTTCGTCCCCGGCGTCGAGGGCGCCGGCACCGTCCTGGAAACCGGCCCGGACGTGGCCGGCGTCGCCGTCGGCGACCGGGTCGCCTGGGCCATGGACGGCTCGGTGACCACCGCGCACGGCGCCTACGCGCAGCGCGCCGTGGTCCGCGCCGACCGCCTGGTACCGATCCCGCCCCGCCTCGACGCGGAATCCGCCGCCGCGGTCCTGATGCACGGGATGACCGCGCACTACCTCACCCACGACGCCTACCGGATCCGCCCCGGCGACACCGTCCTGGTACACGCCGCCGCCGGCGGCCTGGGCGGCCTGCTCACCCAGTACGCCGTCGCCCGCGGCGCCCGCGTGATCGCCACCGTCTCCGGACCCGACAAACACGCCCGGGCCCGTGCCGCCGGCGCCGCCCTCGTGCTCGACTACGCCGGATTCGCCGACCGGGTCCGCGAGGCGACCGCCGGGCAGGGCGTGGACGCGGTCTACGACGGCGTCGGCGCGGCCACCTTCGACGCCGGCCTGGCGAGCCTGCGCCCGCGCGGCACGATGGTGCTGCTCGGCGGGATCAGCGGCCCGGTCCGCGACTTCGACACCGGCCGACTACTCACCGGCGGGTCACTGCACCTGACCCGACCGGGGATCGCCGACTACATCCGCGACCGGGACGAACTCCTGCTCCGGGCCCGCGACGTGTTCGCCCGCACCGGCAACGGCACGCTGCGCCCGCACCTGGGCGGCCGCTACCCGCTGGCCGACGCCCGCCGCGCACACGAGGACCTGGAGAGCCGCCGAACGACCGGGAAGCTTCTACTGATCCCGGAGGTTGACTGAATCCGAAGATCGGGTCCGAAAACCGGATCCGAAAGCCTTCGACCCGACCAACCCCGACCAACCCCCGCCCCGCCCCGCCCCCGACCAGGACGGACCCCATGACCCGCCGACCCGACACCGACGCCTGGAAGCGCGACGAACTGCTTGCCCGCGCCGCCGACGCGCCGGACGCGCTCGCGTTGTTCGCCGGCGCGTCCACCCGGCTGCGCCGCCTGGTTCCCTTCGACGCCGCCGTGTGGCGTGCCACCGATCCGCTCACCGGGCTGATCGCCGCGCCGATCCGGGTGGAGAACCTGGACGAGGAGGGCTGCGCCGCGTTCTGGACCAGCGAGTCGGACCCGAACACGGTCAACGCGTTCCGGGACCTGGTCGACGCCCGCGTCCCGGCGGCGGCGCTGCGGGAGAGCACCGGCGATCGGCCCGAACTCGGCCCCCTCTACGACGCGTACCTGCGCCCGCGTCGTTTCGGCGACGAACTGCGCGCGGTGTTGCGGGTGGGCGGACGGCCGTGGGGCAGCGTGAGCCTGTTCCGCGACCGGGACCGGCCCGCCTTCACCGCCGCCGACACCGAACTGGTCGCCGGCCTGTCCGCGCCGCTCGCCGGGCGGCTGCGCGGTTTCCTGCGGCCGGCGGAGGTCCCGGCCGGCGCGGTCGCCGAGGCGCAGGAGGCCA
Source organism: Embleya sp. NPDC055664 (assembly GCF_053618075.1). NCBI lineage: Bacteria > Bacillati > Actinomycetota > Actinomycetes > Kitasatosporales > Streptomycetaceae > Embleya > Embleya sp. NPDC055664. The sequence goes on along the minus strand of NZ_JBSHGZ010000016.1, from coordinate 55,304 downwards.
CCGGCGTACTGCTTTTCGACCGCGCCGGACGCCTGGTCTCGGCCAACGAACAGGCCCGCGCCCGGATCGCGAGCGTGACCGGCGAACCGGGCGATCCCGCGGCGCCGATGACGCCGATCTGGATCGCCACCCTGGCCGCCGCCGGGACCGGCCGGGTCCGGGTGCGTACCCGATCCGGGCGCTGGCTGGTGTGCCACGCGTCCCGGCTGAGCGGCGACGACGCATTCACCGTGGTGATGATCGAGGCGGCCCCGGCGTCCGAGGTGTCCACGATCATCGTCGAGACGTTCGAACTGACCGCGCGCGAGACGGAGATCACCCGGCTGGTCACGAGCGGCCTGGCCACCGACGAGATCGCCCGCCGGCTGCACATTTCCACGCACACCGTGCGCGACCACATCAAGTCGGTGCTGGGCAAGGTCGGCGTCGCCAGCCGAGGCGAACTGGTCGCCAAACTCTTCACCGAATACGTGGCCCCGGCCACCGCGCCGGCGGTACACCGCGTCCGCACGGCGAGCTGACCCGCCCACCCCTGGCGCGTGTCTTCGATGTCCCGTCGTGGAGCTCGGCGGGAGATCGAAGACACGCGCTAGCGCAGCACAGCCGTCAGCAGATCGGTACCGAGCGCCGCCGTCGCCTCGGTGTCGAGTTCGTGGATCACGTACCGGCCGCGCCGCCGCGCCGTCAGCAGGCCGGCCCGGCGCAGTACCGCCAGGTGTCGCGAGACCTCCGGCGCGCTCAGCGACCACGTCGAGGCCAACTCGCCGGTGGTGTGCGCGCCGCGCGCGAGGGTGCGGACCAGGCGCAGCCGTACCGGGTGCGACAGGGCCGCCAACCGCAGCCGCACCGACTCCATCGGCACCGCTTCGGCCGGCTTGTGATCGGGGACCGCGACCGGATACTGCACCACCGGCCGCCACCCGCGTGCATGCACCACGATCAGGTGCGGCGCGCCGAAGACGGTGGGCAGGAAGGTCACCCCGTCGCCCACCGCGCTGGTCGTGGTGTCCTGGAGCTTGTCCACCACGATCCGCTGCCGGTGCTCGTCCACCTCGATCGCCCCGGACACCGCCGCCAGCGCCTCGGCGACGCCGCGCCGGGCCAGCAGATCGCTCTTCAGCCGCAGATCCGCCGTCAGCCGGGGGAGGACCCGGGCCCAGGCCGCGGCGAAGAACACGGCCTCGCACTCCTCCATCATGCGCCGCACCCGGGCCCGCACCATCGGCGGATCCGCGATCAGCCGCTCCGCGAAGGACGCCTGCCGCGTGCCCCGGGCGTACGCCAGGTCCAGGGTCCGCTCCCGGGTGGGTGCGTCCCGCAGCGGCGACGGCCTGCCGAGCAACAGCCGGTCCGTACCGCAGGTGGCGACCAGTGCGGCGGTCACGTAGGTGTCGTCGTCGAGCAGGTCGACCCGGTCCAACTCGGCCGCCAGCGTCGGCTCGGGATGCCCCGGCAGCAGGAAGTCCGCCTGCGAGGCCCGCCACAGGAACTCCGCCTCCAGCAACTGCTCGGCCAACTCCGGCCGCAGCGCCGACCGGGTCTCGATCGCCCATTCCCGGTGCGCGGGATGGTGCGCGGGCTCGGCCAGTACATGCAACATCGCGGTCAGCTCGGCCAGCGGGGACACGGCGAACAACAGCCGCTCGGCCGGCACGCCGGTGATGTCGATGGTCAGGCTCACCCCGGGATCATCGCAGGTGGTGGCGGTAGTGCCGATCTCGATTGACGACCATCGTCAATCGACGTGACGGCCGCCGGGCTCGCCGGCCACGGTGTCGCCATGACCACGACCCCGGCCGCCGCGACCCCCGACGACACCGCGTCCGCCCCGACCATGGGCGACGGCCGCGCCGGGCCCGCCGCGGGGCGGCTCGGGCCGACGCCGGTACGCGAGCGACCCCAGCGCCCGCGCCTGGCCACCCTGATGCGGACCTCCGGCGGCCCCCGCTACACGACCGCGCTCGCCGTGGACGCGCTCGGAACCGGGATGTTGCGCCCGTTCCTGCTGCTGTACGGGATCCAGGTGCTCGGCCTCGGCGTGGCCCGCACCGGCACCGCGATGTCGATCGGCATGCTGTTCGGCCTCACCGCCGTGCCGTTCCTGGGCCGGTGGCTCGATCGCGGCGCGCGCAGTGCGGCGGTGGCCGCGGCGATGTCCATCCGGGTCGTGGGCGTCGCGATACTGCTCGGCAGCGCCGCATGGGGTGGCTCCGCCGTGTGGGCGTTCACCGTCGCCGCGCTGTTCCTGGGCATCGGCGACCAGTGCTGGGCGCCGGCGCACGCGGCGCTGGTCGGTACGGTCGCCGACGAGCGATATCGGGACGCCGCGCTCGCCGCCGGCCGGTCGTTGCGCAACGCGGGCCTGGGGGCCGGCGCGCTGATCGCCACGGTGGCGATGGCCGGGGGTACGGGGGCGCTGCGGATGCTCGCGGCGGTGACCGGCATCGGCTACGCCGTCGCCGCGTTCCTGGTCCGCTCGCTGCGGGTGACCGCGACGGGCCGGTCGGGGGATCGGGACACCTCCGGGCCGAACGAGCCGAAATCGCGGGCCGCCGGCGGGTCGCGGATCACCGCGCTCGACGTGGCCAACCTCCCGTACGCGTTCTGCTTCAACGTCCTGGAGGTGGCGCTGCCCGCGGTGCTGGTCTCCCACCTGCACGCGTCGCCGGCCTGGTCCGCCGGCATCTTCGTGGGCAACACGGTCATCGTGGTCGCCACCCAGATCGCCGTCGTGGTCTGGCTGTCCCGATACCCCAGGCGCTCGGCCCTGGCCGGCGCGGGGCTCGTGCTCGCCGTGTCCTACCTGGGATTCTGGGCGGCCGGCGGCCTGGGCGGCAACGGCGGGGCGGCGGCCATCGCGCTGGTGTCGGTGCTCTACACAGCCGGCGAGATCATGTACACCGGCAGCGCCATCGCCCTGATCGTGGCCACCACACCCGCCCATCGCCTCGGCCGCGCGCTGTCCCGCTTCCAGCTCTCCTCCGGGCTCGGCGCTGCGGCGTCGCCGGCGGTACTGATGGCGTTGTTCGCGGTGGGGCCGGGGTTGTTGTGGGCTTCGTTGGCGGCGGCCACGCTGGCGGCGGCGGTGGCGGTACGGCGGTGGGCCCCGGACGATCACCGGGCGCCGGACGCTCGCAGGGCGCCGGACTCTCGCGGGGCTGCCCGCCCCGGCACGGCCGACGGGGCCCGGTCGGTGATCGACCGGACCCCGTCGTGAGGGTGGTGCCGCGACCCGGGCCGCGAGCGCCGACTACACCGGGGGCGCGACGCCCGCGAGCGCGGTCGTCACGCTCGTGACCAGGCCGAGGAGGTCCTTGGCGATGTTGGCGACCACGGTCGGCACGTCGGGGTTCGGGGTGCCCGGGGGAACCGCGACCAGCGCCTGAACCGCCTTGAGCAGGTCCTGGCCGTCCTTGAGCAGCGCGGCCACCGCGTCGGGCGGCGACAGCGGCACGGGCAACGACCCCGCGCGTACCGGAGGGGCGACGGGGGTGGCGGGGAGCTTGCCCAGCAGCGCCTTGGCCAGGGCCTCCAGGGACGTGACCGCTTCCTTGACCTTGGCCACGTCGGGCGGGACGGCCGTGGCGGCCGCGACCAGGTCGCCGACCGCCTTGGTCACCGCACCGACCGCGCCCAACTGGTCGATCAGCTTGATCGCCGCGTCCGGCACGGGTACGGCCGCGGGAGCTGCGGCGATGGTGCGCGGTGTTGCCGAGGCGGTGCCGACCTCGGTGACGGCCACCGCCGCCCCGGCACCCATGAGGAGAGACAAGCCGGTGGCGGCGGCGACGATCCGGGTGTTGCGCATGACTGATGGACCCTTCCATAAGGAAATGGGGAGTGCTCATCAACGGTCACCCGGAAGCTCACATACAGCAACCGGAGCATCACATAAAGTATTGAGCCTCGGCGTGTCGCCCGCCTGCTCCCGCGCGGGCGGTGCCTCGACGATGGCCTCCTCGCGCGAGCTGCACGGTTTGCGCGACGCGAGCCCGGCCGCGCGGCCGTCGTCGGGGTGCACGGGCCGTGGCTCGCGCCGCTTGCGTATCGCGGACCCGGACCGGGGAACTCCGCAAGCCGTGGCGAAGGTTGACGGTATGACAGGTGGCCGGCGCCGATTATCCGGGCCGGCCCGTCCGAGGGGGACGAGAGGCAACCACGTGGACGCGACCGCGATCGTCGAACTGCTCGACACTCCCGAGACCCGGGCCGATCCCTATCCGCTGTACGAACAGGCCCACCGGCTGGGCCCGGTGGCGCGGGTGAGCGACATGCTCGTCCTGGTCACCGGGTACGCCGCCGTCGACCGCGTGCTGCGCGATCGGGACTTCGGCGTGGTCGACCCCGAGCTGACCGCCACGATGTTCGGCGACTGTCCCGAACCCCCGTCGCTGGAACTGTTCGGCCGCTCGATCCTGCAGGCCAATCAGCCCGCGCATACCCGGATGCGTGCCCCGATAGCGGCCGTTTTCACCCCCCGCCGGATCGCCGCCATGCGACCGGCCGTCGAGCGGGCGGTGGACCGGCTCCTGGACGACCTGGCCGCGGCCGGACGTGGCGGCGAACCGGTCGACTTCATGGACCGGTTCGCCTTCCCCCTGCCGGTCGGGGTGATCTGCGAACTGCTCGGGGTGCCCGAGGCGGATCGACGTCGATTCCGGGGGTCGGCGCACGACCTCATGGCGGCCCTCGAGTTCATGACCGTCGAGCGCGACCTGACCGCCGCGGACCGGGCCGCCGTGGAACTCCAGGCCTATTTCGCGGAGTTGGTCGCGCAGCGGCGGGCGCACCCGAGTGAGGACCTGGTCGCCACCCTGGTCGCGCGGCGCGACGCGGACCCGGACAGCGGGATCACCGACGCCGAGCTGATCGCCAACCTGGTGCTGCTCCTGGTGGCCGGGTTCGAGACCACCACGAATCTGCTCGGCAACGGCCTGGCGCTGCTGTTCGGGCACGACGGTGCGCGCACCGCGTTGGCCGGGGGGACGTTGCCGCCGGGCGACTTCGTCGAGGAGGTGCTGCGGTACGACTCGCCGGTCCAACTCACCTCGCGGATCGCGCTCCGCGACGGCCTGGAGATCGAGGGCGTCGCCGTGCCCAGGTTCGCCGAGGTGCTGCTGCTGATCGGCGCGGCCAACCGTGACCCGGCGCGCTTTCCCGAGTCGCAGCGGTTCGATCCCTGGCGGGCCGAGATCGCGCCGCTGAGCTTCGGCGCGGGGATCCACTATTGCGTCGGCGCCATGCTCGCTCGACTGGAGGCGACGGTGGCCTTCCCGCGATTCCTGGCCCGCTTTCCCGCGTCTGCCCAGGCGCCGGGCGCGGTTCGGGACGACCGCCTGCTTCTGCGCGGATACGGCGAACTCCCGATCACCGTTGGCGGTTGATCAGCCGACAGCCGACAGCCGACAGCCGACAGCCGACAGCCGACAGCGGACAACGGGGCGACGCCCCGGCCGATGGGTGGCCGGGGCGTCGCGGGGGTCTGTGCCAACGTGCGGTCGCGCCGGCCGACATGGATCGATTCGAGTGGGGTCACGCGGGTCGGTTCACCCGGCCGCGGAGTCCCCGTGGGCGGCGCGCTCGTGGATCCGCTTGCCTCGGCCCGGCGGCAACGCGGGCTCCAGCTCCGGCAGAACCTCGGCCAGGAGTCGCTCGAAGTCGTCGTTGTCGAGCCACTCGGGCTCGGCCTCGGGCTGTCGCTGATGCTCGTCCATCCCCCGATGCTGTCACGTGACGGTGTGGTTGGCTGCCACAGAAGCCCAATCGATTGGCAAACGGCATCCCAACCCATTCAGGGCAAGACGACCAAGCCCTGTTCGAAATGGGCCGGTTCGGCCTGATTCACCGGCTCGCACAGGGGGTGGGGCGGCCTGGTGACGTCCACTACATTCACGCACGCCGACCCCGATCGGTTCCCCGGATCCGTCGGCGAATCCGACCGATGGCCCCCGCTGCCCCGAAATCCGGGAGCGGGGCGAGGAGTCCGCGCGCGTCCATGGCCGAGAATCCCACCCCGGGAGCGGCTCGGGTCCGGCGGAGGTCCGTCCGGGGCTGTCCGAAATACCCCTGGCGCGTGTCGACTTCCCCGGTGCCGGCCCCGACACCATCGGCTCCCGCAGGCGCGGGGGTCGGATCACGGTGTGGGGGCGGTCGGGGTGCGGCGTGATGGCGGTCGTCGTCGTCACGCGGGCCTGCCGCACACCTGATGGATCATCAAATCCTGGTGACGGGACGGTGAATCGTGGTGGGCGAGTTTGGCCGATTGGGCTCTACCTCTTGGCGACGGAACCCCGCAGTGCTTCAATGTGACTCGTCCTAGTTAGGAAACTTTCCTAACAAAGGGTTTCAGCCGGCAGCACGCCAAGCCCCCCGAACATGGCCGTCATCGGCCGGAACGGAGACGCACGTGCACGCTCAACTCGGACGCAGCCGCAAGCGCCTGACCCTGCTTGTGGCCACCGGCCTGCTGATCGCCGTACCCGGGCCGCTGGCCCACGCGGCGACCACCGGCGCGGCCTCGTCGGGTTCGACCGCCTCGGCCACGGCCGCCGCGCGCGTCGACCTGGACGACCCGCACAAGAAGGACATCGCGATGCAACTGGTGTCCAGCGCGGAGAACTCCTCCCTGGATTGGAAGGCGCAGTACAAGTACATCGAGGACATCGACGACGGCCGCGGTTACACGGCCGGCATCATCGGCTTCTGTTCCGGCACGGGCGACATGCTCGACCTGGTCGAGCTGTACACCGCGCGCAAGCCGGGCAACGTGCTGGCCAAGTTCCTGCCCGCGCTGCGCAAGGTCAACGGCTCGGACTCGCATTCCGGGCTGGGCAGTTCGTTCGAGAAGGCCTGGGCCACCGCCGCAGGCGACGCCGACTTCCGCAAGGCGCAGGACGACGAACGGGACCGGGTGTACTTCAACCCGGCGGTCAACCGCGGCAAGTCGGACGGCCTGGGTGCGCTGGGCCAGTTCATGTACTACGACGCCATCGTCATGCACGGCGACGGCGGCGACCGGGACAGCTTCAGCTCGATCCGCGCCAACGCCCTGAAGAAGGCCAAGCCGCCGGCCCAGGGCGGCAACGAGACCACCTACCTCAACGCCTTCCTCGACGCCCGCAAGGTCGCCATGAAGCACGAGGACGCGCACAGCGACACCAGTCGGGTCGACACCGAACAACGCGTCTTCCTCAAGGCCGGCAACCTCGACCTCAACCCGCCCCTGAACTGGAAGGTCTACGGGGACAGCTACTCGATCAAGAGCTGACCCCGACCCACGGCGGTCCCGGATCCCCCCGACCCGGGACCCCGACCCTTCCCATGCACCGCAAGGCCGCCGCTCTCCCGCGGCGGCCTTCCGCATGCCCGGCGGGTCGCCCACACGGCGGCCGCATACCGCGTCAACTGCACAACCATATGGTTGTCCATGCTGTCCGGCCACCACCGGTGCGCCGATCGAGCCCCGCCGCCTCCTCGGGCGAGTCGCGCCGGGACACGCGACCACCGGCTGTGGGTGGGGCGTGTGAAGATGGCCCGGTGACGGATGTGGGCTGGGATGCGGCTTTGGTGGGGCGGGGCGAGGAGGTCGCTCGACTCGAGGAGGCACTCGGGCGTGGGCGGGAGGGCGATCCCTGTGCCCTGCTCGTGGCCGGGGACGCCGGTGTGGGCAAGACGCGGTTGTTGGCGGAGGCGGCGGCTCGGGCTGCCGGAGCCGGGATGACCGTGTTGACCGGGCACTGCGTGGACCTCGGCGACGTCGGGCTGCCCTATCTGCCGTTCGTCGAGGTGCTGCGGCGGTTGGAGGCGGACGAGCGCCATGCCGCCGTGCTGGCCGCGCATCCGGCCGTGGAGCGACTGTTGCGGGCCGGCGGGGGCAGGGAGCACGCCGGCGAGATGCCGGACTCCGGGGTGCGGCTGCGGCTTCTGGAGGACGTCGCCGGACTGCTCGGGGACCTGGCCGAGCAGGCGCCGGTGTTGTTGGCGATCGAGGATCTGCACTGGGCCGACCAGTCCACCCGCGACCTGCTGCGCTTCCTGCTCAGCCGACTCCTGCCGCAACGCCCGGGGGCGGCCGGCTACCAGCGGCTGACCGTACTCGTCTCCTACCGCTCCGACGACCTGCACCGCCGCCACCCGCTGCGCCCGCTGCTCGCCGAACTGGTGCGCCTGCCGTCCGTCGGGCGGCTCGACCTGCGGCCGATGGACGACGACGACGTGGCCCGCCTCGTCCGCGGTCTGGCCGCCGACCCGCTGCCCGAGGACACCGTCCGGACCATCGTCGAGCGCGCCGAGGGCAACGCCTTCTACGCCCAGGAACTGCGCGCCGCCACCGACGACATCGACGGGGGCGTGCCCAGCGGCCTGGCCGAGGTGCTGCTCACCCGGATCGAGCAGATGTCGAGCGTGGCCCAGCGAGTGCTTCGGACCGCGGCCGTGGCCGGGCGCCGAGTCGAGCACGGACTGCTGCGGGACGCCGTCGAGCTGCCCGACGACGAGTTGGAGACCGCGCTGCGCGAGGCCGTCGGGCGGCACCTGCTGGTCGCCGACGAGGGCGATACGTACGCGTTCCGGCACGCGCTGACCCGCGAGGCGGCGTACGCGGACCTGCTTCCGGGCGAGCGGGTCCGGATCCACGCCGTGTTCGCCCGGCTGCTCGGCGAGCCGGGCCGGCGGTCGGGCAGTGCGGCCGAGCGCGCCCACCACTACCGCGCCGGTCACGACCTGCCCGGCGCGCTCACCGCCTCCGTCGAGGCCGCCGACTCCGCCGCCCGGATGGGTGCGCCGGCGGAGGAGATGCGCCGCCTCGAAGCGGCCCTGGAGGTGTGGGACGCGGTGCCCAATGCCCGCGAACTGGTGGACAGCGACGACGTGACGCTCATGATGCGCGCCTCGGCCGCCGCCGTGCGGGCCGGCGAGGCGCATCGGGCCGTCGCGTTCGCGCGCAGCGCGCTGGACCGGGTCGGCGAACACGCCGACGTCGACCTCGCCGTCACCGTGCGCTACACCCTCGCCTCCAGCCTGATGAACGTGGACAACCTCCACGCCGCGTTCGAGTACAGCAGCCAGGCGCTCGCGATGATCCCCGCCGACCCGCCCTCGCGCACGTGGTTGTGGGCGGCGGCCACCCACATCCAGGCCGCCTACTACCTCAACGACGACGAGACCGCGCGCCGGCTGGGCCACCAACTACTGGCCGCCGCCGAGGAGTTGGGCACCGACGATGCGCTCGCCGACGCGATCATCTCGCTGACCGGGCTGGAATGGGGCAGCCGCCAGGTCCTGGAGGGACGCGAACGGCTGAGCCAGGCACGCGACTTGGCGCACAAGTCGGGGAACACCACGATCGAGTTGCGGGCGCTGTTCAACCTGGCCATGGGTAGCTTCGAGTCCGGCCGACTCGCGGAGAGCCTGGGCTGGCTGGACGAGGGCCTGGAACTGGCCCGCCGCACCACCAGATCCACCTCGCCCTACCCGCTGGACATGCAATACCTGCGCGCCCAGCTCCTGTACACCCTCGGCCGCTGGGACGAGGCGCTCGAAGTGGTGCCCGAGACGGTGCCGTCCGCGTTCCGACACGTCGCGGAGGCGGCGCTGTACGTCCCGCTGGGTCGGGGCGAGCCGGGCGTCGCGGAGCGGGCCCGCGCCCTGTTCGAGGAGCGGCCGTTCAACTGGATGGGCACCCTGGTCGGCAGCCTGGTGCTCACCGACGAGGCGGCCTGGCGCGGCGATTCCACGGCGGCGGCCGAGTGGGCGCGGCGCGCGCTCGACGCGTTGTCCGAGGACCGCAACCCCTACCCCGACGCGGGCATCCGGATCTCCGCCCTGGCCCTGTCCGCGATCGGCGACACCGCGACCGAACTGCGGGCGGTGGGGGACACCGAGGCGGCGGCCCGGGAGGTGGCGCGGGCGGAGCCGTTCATCGAGCGGGCCCGCACCACGATGTCCTGGCCCAATCGGCGCTTCCCGCGCACCGGACCCGAGAGCGTCGCCTGGTTGTCGCGCGCCGAGGCCGAGTGGTCGCGGGTGCGCGGCGAGGTCGACGTCGCGTTGTGGGAGAAGACCGCCGAGGCGTACGGCTACGGCAACGTCTTCGAGCAGGCGCGCAGCGAACTGCGGCTGGCCCAGGCCCTGGTGGCCGCCGACCGGCGGGAGGAGGCGACCGCCCTGGCACAGCGGGTACGGGAGACCGCGGAGCGGCTGGGGGCGGTACCGCTGCGCGACGCGGTGGACGCCATGGTGCGGCGCGGGCGACTGGCCGGTGCGGCGGCGTCGGCCGACGAGGTGACGCTGACGGCGCGCGAGCGTGAGGTGTTGGAGCTGCTGGCGCGTGGGTTGAGCAATCGGCAGATCGGCGAGGAGCTGTACATCAGCGCCAAGACCGCGAGCGTGCACGTGTCCAACATCATGGCCAAGCTCGGCGCCTCCCGCCGCACGGAGGCCGTCGCCCTGGCGCGGCGCAGCGGGTTGATCCCCGACTAGGCCCTGTCCGGCGGCCTGTCGCGGTGGTGCCCGGTGCGGGCTTCGCGGGACGGTCCGGGCGCCCCTCCGGCCACCCGTGCGCTCCCTTTGGTACCCGTAGCGTGCCTCGGCCCCGGGCATACCCCACTTGTCGGCCGGGAGGGGTTCGGGATGGCGGGGCATGTGCCACCGGAGTTGGGCGAGTTCGACGAGCTGGGCGAGGGCTACGACACGCCCTTCGACGGGGAGGCGGCGAACGCGGGACTGGGTCGTATGGTCACCCGGTTGCCGGTCGCGTTGGCGCAGGTGTGGCGCCTGGCGTGGGCGGCCAGTGGGCGTGCGGCGGTGGTGTTGGTATGCGCCCAGGCCGCCGCCGGGGTGGCCACCGCACTGGCCCTGTTGGCCACGTCGCGGGCGTTGTCGGCGCTGTTCGCCTCGGGGCCGGCGGCGGACCGGGTCGGCGACGCGGTGCCGGCGGTGATCGCGGTGGTGCTCGCGACCTCGGCCCGCGCCGGCTTGGAGACGGTGGTGCAGGCGACCCAGGCCCGCCTGTCGCCGGGGATCCGTCGGGTCGCCGAGGAGCGCTTGCACACGGCGGCGGTCGGCGCCGAGTTGGCCGCGTTCGACGACGCCGACTGGCACGACGCGCTCGCCCGGGCGCGCGACCGCGGCATCGACCACGCCCAACTGGCCCTCGCGCACGCGGTCGAACTGCTCGGCGCCCTGGTCGGTTTGCTGGTCGGCATCGGCGTGGTGACCGGGCTGCACCCGGTACTGCTGCCGCTGTTGGCGCTGTCGATCGCGCCGCAGGGATGGGCGGCGCTGCGCTCGGCCCGGATCGGGTTCGAGGGCATGGTCCAGCGCATGACGCTGTATCGGCGCCTGTGGTTGTTCGCCGACCTGCTCACCGCCCGGGAGGCGGCGGCGGAGGTGCGGGCCGGGACCGCCGAGGAGGCGCTGTTGACCGAATTCCGGCGCCTGGCCCGGCTGGTCGAGCAGGCCGAGGTGCGGGTGGGCTACGCCCAGGTGCGGGTGGGCGTGGTCGGGCGCACGTTGTCCGGCCTGGCGTTGGGGGCCACCTATGTGGCCCTGGGACTGCTGGTGCGGGCCGAGATCGTGCCGCTCGCGGTGGCCGGTACGGCGGTGTTGGCGGTGCGTACCGCGAGCGGTTCGCTGGCCACGCTGATGGTGGCGGTGGACCGCCTCTATGAGAAGTCCCTGTACATCACCGACTATCACGCCTTCCTGGCCGAGGCGGCCGGCCGGGCCCGCCCGCCGGCGGTGTGCGAGGTGCCGGACGGGTTTGCCGAAATCCGGTTACGGGACGTTTACTTCGCGTATCCCGATAGCGCCGGCCCGGCGTTGCGCGGGGTGGATCTGGTGATTCGCCGGGGCGAGACGGTGGCCCTGGTCGGGGAGAACGGGTCGGGCAAGACCACGCTCGCCCTGCTGTTGGCCGCGCTGCACCGGCCGGACAAGGGCACCGTGCACTGGGACGGCACCGATCTGGCCATGGTTGACCCGGTGGGGGTCCGCGAGCAGGTGGCGCTGGTGATGCAACAGCCCACCCGGTGGCCGCTGACGGCGCGCGGCAACATCGTGCTCGGGCGCGCCGATCGGCCGGACGCGGACGGGACCGCGCTGACCCGGGCGGCCCGGGACGCGGATGCGGACGGTCTGATCTCGCGACTCCCGTACGGCTACGACACGTTGTTGTCGAAGAAGTTCCGCGCCGGGGTGGACCTGTCCGGCGGCCAGTGGCAGCGGATCGGGATCGCGCGCGGCTTCTACCGGGACGCCCGCCTGCTGATCGCCGACGAGCCCACCGCGGCCCTGGACGCCCGCGCGGAGCACGCGGTCTACGCCAATATCCGCCGGCTCGCGGCCGGTCGCACGGTGGTGCTGATCAGCCACCGGTTGGCGTCGGTTCGCGAGTGCGACCGGATCGTCGTGTTGCGCGCCGGCGAGGTGGTCGAGCACGGCACCCATGAAGAACTGATGCGCGAGAACGGCGAATACGCCGACCTGTATCGCATCCAGGCGTCGGCCTACGTGGACTGACCGGACAGGACAACACCCATCCCATCGCTCAGAGTTCGTCCAGAAGCAGCAGTGACGGCGGACGCTCCGTGCTCGTCGGGTGCATGCGCAGGAGTTGGTGCAGGGCGCCTGCGCTGCCCGGGAGCAGGGATGCCGTGGTGGTGTGCCGGGTGGACGGGGTGTGCGGGCCGTAGGTTTCGAGCCCGGTCAGCAGGAGCGCGTCGAGGTGGGCCCGGGTGGGGGCCTGCGGCAGGTGGGATCGAAGCTGCTCGGGGGCGCCGCGCAGGAGCGTGTCCAGGAGTTCCCACGAGCCCAGGTCGCCGTGGCACAGCGTGTAGTCCCAGCCGAAGCCGGTGCGCCAGGTCGCGGCGGCCGCGCGCAGGGCTCGGTCCAGCTGCTCGGGGGCGCCGGTGCGCCGGTACAGGTCCCAGCCGGCCAGGCCGATGCCGGTGCTGCCGTGGCACCAGGAGTCGAGGAACAGGACCTCGTCCCGCTGCCGGCCGTCCAGCCAGCTGCGCACCTTCGGGTCGTACAGGGCCTCCTGGAACGCCCAGGCCAGGTCCGCGAGTTCGAACCACTCCGGCTGGTCCGCGGCCAGACCGAGTCGGGTCAGTGCCCAGGCGATGCCCGCGGCGCCGTGCGCGAAGCCGCCGATGCCGTCGGGGAAGAGTACGGTCGGCCAGCGGGCGGTGCGTCGGCCGCGGGCGTCCTCCTCGACCACGGCGTGTCGCCCGAGCAGTTCCGCGGCGGATTCGGCGACGTCTCGCCAACGGCGGTCGCCGGTACGGTCGGCCAGCGCGAGCATGGGCACGATCAGCCCGGCGGCGCCGCCGGCCAGGTCGAGGATGGTGTCCTCGGCCAACAGGCCCGATGCGCGCTCGGCGTGCCGGATCGCCCGGTCCAGGTCGGCCGGCCGACCCGACGCGGTGTGCAGGGCCAGCCAGGTGCGGACCGCCGCGCCGATCCCGTCGAACGCGCCGACCCGGGTGGTGGGTACCGCGTCCTCCATCGCCGCCAGTGCCCGGATCGCCCCCTCGGTCAGCGCCGGCAGCCCGTCCACGGCCGGCACCCGGCCCGCGCCGGACTCGGTCAGATACGCCCGCAGGGCCAGTGCGACGCCGGCCTGTCCGCTGTACAGGTCGGCGGCGAACGGGCGCACGTTGAAGCCACTGTCGGTGTACACCGGCCCGATCCAGGTGGCCGTCCCGTCCGCGCCGACGACGGCCCGGGCGCACAGGTCGCGCGCGGATTCGGTGGCGAGGGCACGCCGGCGTTCCTCCCGTCGGTCGGGTCGTACCGTCACCTCGCGGTGTCGTTCCCCCTCGGGCATCGCGCTGCGGTCGCGGTAGACGCCGAGCAGCGAGGAGCGGATCATCACCTCCTCGAACTCCGGGTCCCCGGCCCGCCAGCGGGCGACGCTCTCGTCGAGCAGGTGTGCGGGATCGCCCCATTCGGTGCCGCGCGGTCCGGTCATCCGCCCCCGCTCGGGCCGGACGCCGAAGAACGGGATGTCGCCGTCGAGGAGATCGGCGACCTCGGCGCCGACCACCTCCGGCGTGTCGGGGGCGCCGTGCAGCGCCTTGGCCTGGCGGATCAGTACATCCCGCGCGCGCTCGACGGCCGGGCCCTCGTCGTGCAGCGATGCGGGATGCCAGAGCATCCGGGCGATCTCGACGTAGACCTGGGTGGGGCGCAACACCACCCGCAGCTCGCAGCCGGTGAACACGTCGAGCATGGGTCGCAGCCGCCCGGCCGCGTCGAGTCCGTCCAGGCGGGCGCGCAGGTCGCGGTAGCCGTGCACGATGTCGTCCTGGTGGGCGAGCGGGTCGGCGTCGGGGGCGGGCAGGTTGGCCGATCCGGCCACGTCGGCGGGCTCCATCGTGAGCCGGGCCAGATCGGTGCCGGCGCCGCTGATCACCGGTACCGGGACGCGCGGTTGCTGGTCGGGGAGGGCGCCGACGGCGGACATGTCCACGCCCTGCAGGGCGAGTTGGCCCAGGCGCATCGGCAACAGGCCGGTACGCAGCACGGTGCGCCGGACCGAGGCGGCGGCGGTGTCGAAGGCGTCGCCGAGTCCGCTTGCGCCGACCCGGGGTTCGGGGCTGAACAGTGTCTCGCAGTCCACCACCCACGGGACCGGGCCGCAGGCGATCACGTTCTCCGAGTGCAGGTCGGTGCCGCCGAGGAGTTGTACGACGCACATCCACTCGCCGAGGCCGCGGTAGAAGCGGGACTGTTCGGCGGCGTCGGCGCAGTAGCGGTGTTCGACGTGTTCGGCCCAGCCGTAGTCGGCGCCGAGCAACACCCTTGGGACCGCGATGCGTTCCTCGCGCGGGATGTGGGCCAGGAGGGTGTCGACGGTGGTGGCCAGGGCGACGTCCACGGCGAGTGCGCGGGGTTTGTACACCACACGGCCGGCCTCGAAGCGGAGCAGGGCCACGGTACGGCCGCCGCGATGCGAGTCGCCCGCGTCCGTGCCGATCTCGACGAGTTCGCCGGGGCGCCTGCCGAGCAGGTCGGTGAGGCGGTCGCGATCGGCGGCGATGCGGCGGGCCAGGGTGAGCAGGGCCGTGCCCCGATTGCGGATCACCCGGTCCAGGCGCGGGGCGAACGCCGGGTAGTCGGCGTCGAGTTCACTCCAGAACCCGGGCTCGGCGGCACGTTCGAGGAATTCCTGCCAGCGTTGTTCGCTGGTCGCGCGGGTGAGTCGGCCGGACATCCGGGCGGCGTGCAGTTCGAGCAGGAGCAGTCGGTTGGCCTTGGGGCGCACGGAGTCCAACAGGCCGCGTCGGGCGGCGCGCAGCAGGATCTCCCGCTCGGTGGTGGACAGCGGGTCCGGCACGGCGCGCAATCGGCGCCGGAAGCGGTTCAGGGCGGGGCCGATCAGCGGCTCGAACGCGGTGTCGAACTCACCCGCGTCGTCGTAGCTCACCACGGGACGGGGCCGGACCGGAATCGCCATCTGCGGATCGCCACCCAATCGAGACGGACCCGCCGCCCGACCCCGATCGCACGTGCGATCGGCGCCGAACGGCGGACCGGCGAGCTTCGGTCAACAACAGGCGCGGGTGCGCGACCACGAACAGGCGGTGCCACAGCTGATCGCCGCGACGTCGATCTCGGTGAGGCCCTGTTCCGTGGCGGATCCGCCGATGTAGAGCGAACCGGCGGGGTTCTCCACGCCGTCGGCCGTCTCGGCGCCGGAGCGCCAGGCGTCGACGACGGTGTTCCGCGTGGCATTCGATGCAGTGCGCATGACGATACCTTTCCGCCGATGTCGATGACTACCGGCGGGTACACCGGGTTCAACGATCATCGACCCTGGGTGAGGGAAGTGCGGCAGGCACACGTTAGCGCCCGGGTGTCGTCCGCGACAGACTTCCGCGCAACGAGGCGAATTCTCCACTCCCAGGCCGGAATCGAGTGGTTCGCACGCGGCCCGACGGGCGGCCGGGGGTGATCGATGGGCCCTCGCGACGCTGCGACCGGCCGGTTTTCCATCTCGAACGTGGTCCGGGATTCGGAACGGCTCTTGTCATTGGTCTAGTCCATTGACAGTCTTGGGCACGTCGCCGACGGTCATCGCTCCATGGCTCGTCGGTGGTTCCCGTACGGCAATTCCGCCCAATTCGAGCGTGAGCCGACACTGCTCCGTCGGCGTACCGAACTTTGCAC
Organism: Embleya sp. NPDC055664; assembly: GCF_053618075.1. Classification (NCBI taxonomy): domain Bacteria; kingdom Bacillati; phylum Actinomycetota; class Actinomycetes; order Kitasatosporales; family Streptomycetaceae; genus Embleya; species Embleya sp. NPDC055664. Next base: position 39,131 of record NZ_JBSHGZ010000016.1, on the reverse strand, counting down.
TCCTACCCCGGAGAAGAACCATGCGCAGAGCTCAACCACGTCCGTGCCCGGCGACGTCGAAGCAGGGCGCGCCGTGACCGCCCCCGACGTCCGGCCCGGGTTATCCGGTTCGGGGCGTCCCGAGGATCGATGCACCGTGCCGGGCCTGTTGGCAGCCCGCGCGGACCTCGACCCGCATCGCGTCGCGATCCTGGTTCCGGGTGCTCCCGGCACCGGACTGACCTTCATCGACTGGTGGCGCCGATCCGTCGCCCTGGCCCACGAGTTGCACGATCGGGGGGTACGCGCGGGGGATCGGGTCGCGCTGATCTTCGCCGGTCGCGAATGGGCCGACTACGCGGTCGCCTACTGCGCGGTCCAGCGGGCCGGCGCGGTCGCCGTACCGCTGCCCGAACGCCTGCCGGCCGCCGCCGTGCAGGCCCTGCTCGTGCACTGCGCGGCGGCCGGCATCCTGCACGGCGTCGACATCGAGCCACCGAACACCGGTGCGTGGAGCGCGATTTCGACGACCGTCGAAGCCGACGCGCACGCGCGGGCCCGCTCGATTCCGGCCGCACTCCCGGCGCCGGACCCCGTCGATCCGCACGAACACCCGGAGCCCGCCGAACCCGCCGAACCCGTCGAACCCGTCGAACCCCCGGCCCTCGCCGAGCCGCATCCCGACGACCTCGCGCAGATCCTCTACACCTCCGGCACCACCGGCACCCCCAAGGGTGTCGTCGCCACCCACGCCAACCTCACCCACGGCTTCGAACCGGCCCCCCGGCGGAGGCAGTTGGCGCACTCGAAGCACTTCCTGCACGCGTTCCCGATCGGCACCAACGCCGGGCAGACGATGTTGCTCAACGCGCTGACCGCCGAGCCGACCGCGCTGTGCGCCCCGGCGTTCGACGCCGAGGAGTTCTGCGCGCTGATCGCCGCCCACCGGGTCGGCACCGTGTTCACCGTGCCCGCGATGGCGACCGACCTGGTCAACTCGCGGGCCTGGACCCGGCACGATCTCGACTCGGTGCAACTCTTCGGCTCGACCGCCGCCGCACTGCCGCCGGCCACCGCACTGGCCCTGACCGAGATCTTCCCCGACGCCGTGATCGTCAACTCCTACACCTCGACCGAGGCGGCCCCGGCTCAGACCACCATGGTCTTCGACCCCGGCCGGCCGACTTCGGTCGGGCGCGGTACCGGCCTGGACGACCTGCGCATCGTCGGCCCGGACGGCGAACCCGTACCGACCGGCGAGGCCGGCGAGATCTGGCTGCACTCGCCCACGACCTCGCGCACCTACTACCGCGACCCGGGCGCGGACGCCGGGGTGTTCACCGACGGCTGGATCCGGATGGGCGACATCGGCCGACTCGACGCCGACGGCTACCTGTACCTGATCGACCGGGAAAGCGACCTGATCAAGTCCGGTGCGAACAAGGTCGCCACGCTCGCGGTGGAAGCCGCGCTCCACGAACACCCGGCCGTCGCCGACGCGGCCGTGTTCGGTGTGCCACACGCCGTGATGGGCACCATGGTCGCCGCCGCGCTGGTCCTGCGGGACGAGGTCGCGGCCGACGACCTGCGGGTGTTCCTGCGCGAACGCCTGGCCCGGCACGAGATCCCGACCCGATTCCTGCGCGTGGACGCCCTGCCCCGGAACCCGGCGGGCAAGGTGGTCAAGGCGGAACTTCGGGCCCGGATGGCCGGGGACGACGCCGAGCGGTCGAGCATGCCCCGGACCGCGACGGAGACCGCCGTAGGCGGCCTGTGGGCGGAGGTGCTGGGCAGGCCCGGCGCCGGTCCCGACGACAACTTCTTCGCCCTGGGCGGGGATTCGTTCAAGGCGACCCGGCTGGCCGCCGCCGCGACCCGTCTGTTCGCCCTCGACGTGCCCGTCTCGCTCGCCTTCGACCGACCCGAACTCGCCGCCCAGGCGGCCTGGATCGACACTGCCCGGGCGCGACCGGAACCGGCCCGGACGGAATCGGAAGGCGCGGACACGCCGACGGAACCGGCGTGCGCGCGGCCCGAGGCGGCGTGCCGCGCGTCGGCCGGCGAGCCGGTCGTGCGCATGCCGCTCAGCTCGCAGCAGGAGAACTTCTTCGTCTGGATGTACGCCACCGACCAGCCGCGCGACGTCGGCCCGGTCAGTGTGGGGATCCGGATCACCGACACCCTCGACCAGGACACCCTGGAAGCCGCCCTGGGCGAGGTGGTGCGCCGGCACGAGGCGCTGCGCACCGTCTTCCACTACGCCGACGGCACCGCCGACGCCGTCGTACTCGCCGAACTGCCGCCCGAGATGCGGCGGATCCGGGCCGAAGGCGCCACGCACGCCGACCGCGAACGGTTCGCCCGCGAGCATGCCGGCGCCGAACGCGAACAACACTGGGACCTCGCACACGGACCCCTCGTACGCGCCCTGTTGATCGAACTCGACCCCGAGGACCACGTGCTGATCCTCGCGGTGCACCACATGGTGTTCGACGGCTGGTCGATGGGTGTACTGCTCCGGGAACTCGCCCTCGTCTACTCGGCGTTGCACACCGGTCGGACCGCTCCGCTGCCGCCGCCCACGCCGACCTGCTCGGAACACCTGGGCTGGGCCCGCGCGCAATGGCCGCGCACCCGCCCGTTCTGGGAGGCGACCCTGGCCGGGGCGCCCGCCGCCCTCGACCCGTTCCCCGGGCGCGCGGCCACCGGTCTGCTGCACAGCGGTTCGGTGCGTTTCGGCCTTGCCGCCGACTTGGTCGAGCGGTTGCGCACGGCCGCCCGCGAGCGGGGCGCGACGCCGTTCATGGTGGCCACCGCGTGCTGGACGAGCGTCCTGGCACGGGCGTCCGGCATCCGGGACATCGTGGTGATGTCGCCGGTACCCGGTCGGACCCGACCCGGCAGCGAGAACCTGATCGGCTGCCTCGTGCAGTCCCTGCTGATCCGGGTCGACCTGGGTGGTGACCCGTCGTACGACGACCTGCTCGACCGGGTCCGCACCACCGCCGTGGCCGCGACCGAGCACCAGTGCTACCCGTTCGCCGAGTTCTACCCGCGCTTTCCGGACGCGGCCTGGGTCCGCTACGAGAGTTGGAGCAACCAGGCGCACTTCCTGGGCCTGGTCTCAGAACCCTTCGATCTGCCGCGGCAGTTGGACGCCGAATGGCCCACGCCGGACGGCCGCCCGGACCTGGGCGTGCCCGAACTGGCCTTGACCGAACAGCCCGACGGCACGATCGCGGGCTGGCTGCTGTACAACGACCACGCGTTCGCCCCGTCCGTCGTCGAAGACCTGGCCCAGGCCTTCGTCGAGGCCTGCGAGTTCGCGATCGACCACCCCCAGGCGCCGGTGTTCGGGGACACCGCCGCACTGGTTCACGCACCCACCGCCTCCCAGGAGGGCCGCTGATGCGCACCACCCGATCGGTATCCCTGCCGCCGGATTCCCCGTGCCGAGCCCCGGTGTCCCCGGCGCAACACGGCATCCGGTTCACCGAACTCGCGGTACCCACGGGCACCGCGCACCACATGCCGCTGAGCATCCGGTTCACCGGCGACCTCGACCCGGCCGCGCTCGCGCACGCCTGTGACGCGATCGTGGTGCGCCACCCGGTCCTGGGCAGCGCGCTGCGCGAGCTCGACGGGGAACCGTGGCTGGTCCCCGCCGACACCGTTCCGCACCTGGTGATCGAGGACCTGACCGAGACACCCGAAGACCAACGCGGCGACATGGTGGCGCAGTTGCTGCACCGCGAGACACTGCGCGCGTTCGACCCGGAGACCGGGCCGCTGGTGCGCTTCACCCTGGTCGACGCGGGCCCCGGACACCGGACCCTGCTCGTGGTCGCCCACCACCTCGCCTTCGACGGCAACTCCAAGGACATCCTCGTTCGCGATCTGGCCGCGCACTACGCCGCGTTCGGCACCGGCATCAAGCCGGATCTGCCGGACCTGGAGGAGTCGGAGGACGCGGAGCGGATCGCCCGCGAGGCGGCCGAGGCCGAGCGCCGGGTCGGCCTGGCCGCGATCCGCTTCGCCGACGAGGAACGTGAACCACCCGCCGTCATCCTGCCCGGACGTCGCCGGACGGCGATCGACGGCGGCACCGGCGGGTCCGTCCCGATCCCCGTCGACGACGAACTGCGCGTGGCCGTCGCCGCCACCGCCGAACTCCTCGGCGTCAGTACCTTCGCGCTGCTCCTGGGCGCGCTGCACACCCAGCTGTGGCGCTACGGCAACGAACGGGCCACGGTCGCCATCGACCTGGGCACCCGCACCCCGCACAGCCGTGACCGGGTGGGTCCATACGTCAACGAACTCCCCGTCCACACCACGCCGTCCGCGGACTTCACCTTCCGCGCCTTCGTCCAGGCGCTGCGGGCCGACCTGCGCAACCTCTTCCCGGTCCGCGACGTGCCGCTCGGCCGGGTCGTCACCGGCCTGACCCCGCGACTGGCGCTGGCGCCGGTGTCGATGAGCTATCGCCGCCGTACCTCGGTGCCCGACTTCGCGGGCCTGCCCGTGTCGATCGACTGGACCGTGTTCAACCACGCCGCGCGCGGCGACCTGCACATGCAGTGCCTGGACGACCCGAATCGCCTCGCACTGCACCTGCACTACGCCACCGACACCCTCGACGAGGGCGCCGCGACGGTGATCGCGGGCCACTACCGGACCCTGCTGCGGGCGATCGTGGACGACCCGGAAACCCCGCTGTCCCGCCTCGCCCTGCAGAGCGCCGACGAACACGAACGTATGGTGCGGGACTGGAACGACACCGGGCGGGAGATGGAACAGGACACCTTGCCCGCGCAGTTCGCGGCTCAGGCTGCCCGTACCCCCGAGTCGATCGCGGTGGAGTGCGGCACGACCCGGCTCACCTATGCCCGACTCGACGCGGCCGTCGACGCGGTGGCGCGGCGGTTGCGAGGCGCCGGGATCGGCCGGGGCGACCTGGTCGCGGTCTGCGTGCGCCGTACGGCCGCGCTGCCCACCGCGCTGCTCGGGGTGCTGCGGGCGGGTGCCGCGTATCTGCCGCTGGACCCGGAATACCCGTCGGCCCGGCTGGCGATGGTGCTCGAAGACTGCGCCGCAGATGCCCTGTTGACCGAACGCGACCTGCTCGGCCGGTTCCCCGGACGCGGAGATCAAGCGCTGCTGATCGACGGGACCGTCACCGGGACGGCGGTGATCGACCCGGTCGGTTCCGACCCGGTGGCCGCACCCCCGCCGATGCCCGGCGAACTCGCCTATGTGCTGGCTACGTCCGGCTCCACGGGCCGCCCGAAGGGCGTGGAGATCGAACACCGCGCGCTGAGCAACCTGCTCGCCTCGATGCGGGACGTCCTGGCCTGCGCCGCCGACTCGGTGTGGCTCGGCCTGACCTCGGCGTCCTTCGACATCTCGGCGGTCGAGCTGTACGTGCCGCTGATCACCGGGGGGCGACTCGTGCTCGCCGAGGACGGCGAGACCCGGGACGGCCGGGCGCTGCTCCGGTTGATCCGGGGCCGACGGGTGACCCATGTCCAGGCCACCCCGTCCGGCTGGCGCATGCTGCTCGACGCGGGCTTCGAGGAGCCGGCGGTGTTCGCCGTCACCGGCGGCGAACCGCTGCCGGTGCCGCTCGCACGGGAGTTGCGCCGCCGGGCCCGCCGCCTGGTGAACGCGTACGGGCCGACCGAGACCACGGTGTGGTCCAGCACCGCCGAGATCGGCCCGGACGACGACGAGGTGACCATCGGCCGCCCGATCGCCAACACCAGGATGTACGTGCTGGACCGACACCTGACCCCCACCCCGGTCGGCGTCGCGGGCGACCTGTACATCGGCGGCGACGGACTGGCCCGAAGCTACCGCCGGTTGCCGGGCGTCACCGCCGACCGCTTCGGGCCCGACCCGTACGGCCCGCCCGGCGCCCGCCTCTACCGCACCGGCGACCTGGCCCGCTATCGCGACGACGGCCGGATCGAGTTCCTGGGCCGGGACGACCACCAGGTCAAGATCCTCGGCCATCGGGTCGAACTCGGCGAGATCGAAAGCGCATTGCTCGACCACGAGGGCATCGCGGCGGCGGCCGTGACAGTGCGTGAGGACGGTGCCGACGGGCCGCTCCTGGTCGCCTACCTGGTCCCGCGCGGCGCCGCCACGCCGAGCGCGGCCGAACTGCGGGTGCATCTGGCCGCGACGCTGCCCCGGGCCCTGGTACCCGGCGTCTATGTGCCGCTGGAGCGCCTGCCGCTGACCCCCAACGGCAAGCTGGACCGGACCGCGCTGCCCGCCCCGCCGCGCCTGCGGGCGGTCGAACCCGACCCGGTCGACGAGGCGGACGTCCCCGCCGACACCGGGCCCGCCGCCGAGATCACCGCGATCTGGCGCGAAGTGCTCGGCCTGGACGACATCCGCCCCGACGAGGACCTGTTCGACCTGGGCGGCCACTCGCTGACCGTCACCCGGATCGGTGCGCGGATCCGCAAACGCCTCGGCGTCGACGTACCGCTGCACGTGTTCTTCGAAACCCCGACCATCTCCGGACTCACCAGCGCGGTATGCGCGATGCGAAGCGAGCGGCGGCCATGAACAACCCGACCCGAAGCCACGACCCGCACCCGTTGTCGGCGCCGGACCGGCCCGCCGACCCGGCGTCCGTGTCCCTCCGATCGCGGCGTATTCCGCTGTCCGCCGGCCAGGAACGGTTGTGGCTGCTCGACCGGATCAACCCCGGGGACGCGGCGTTCAACATGTTCCAGGTCCACCGCCTGCGCGGCCCGCTCGACGTCGCCGCCCTCGACGGCGCCCTGTCCGAACTGGTCGACCGGCACGACAGCTTGCGCGCGACCTTCCCCGACGAGGACGGCGTACCGATCCAGGTGATCGGCGCGCCCGGGACGTTCGTCCTGGAGCGGGTGCGGGTCGACGGCGCCCCGGCCGAGCGCGAACAACGCGCCCGCGACCTGGTCGCCGCACGCACGAACCGTGCGTTCGACCTGGCCCGGGGCCCGCTGTTCACGGCGAGCCTGCTGCACCTGGATGCCGCCGGCCGGGACCACGTGTTGTGCCTGGCCCTGCACCACATCGTCGCCGACGGCTGGTCGATGAACGTGGTCGACGAGGAACTGGCGGTTCTCTACGCGGCGTTCACCGAGGGCCGCCCCTCGCCGCTCACCCCGCTGCCGCTGAGCTACGGCGACTACGTACGGCGCCAACACGAACTCCTCGACGAGCCCGGCTTCGAGGAACGACTGACCTACTGGACCCGGCAACTCGCCGGCGCGCCGACCCTGGACCTGCCGGTCGATCGGCCCCGGGGCAGCGGCACCGACACCGAGTCCGGACATGGCGGTACGGTCACCCACCACCTTCCGGCCTCCCTGCGCATCGGAATCGAACAACTCGCCCGGCGTGAAAGGGTCACCCTCTACATGACCCTGCTCGCCGGATACCAGACCCTGCTCGCCCGCTACTGCGACCAGGAGGACGTCTGCGTCGGCTCGCCGCTGGCGGGTCGGGACGAGGAGGACTACGAGCCACTGGTCGGCTACTTCCTGAACACCCTGGTCCTGCGCGGCAGTACCGCCGGTGACCCGTCGTTCCGCGACTTCCTGGGCCGTACCCGCACGGTGGCCCTCCAGGCGTACGAGCATCAGGACGTACCGTTCGAGCGGCTGCTCGGCGCGCTGGACGTGGACCGCGATCCGGACAGCCCACCGGTGTTCCAGACCATGCTGACCCTGCGCCCACCGGCCGGAGCCGGATTGCTTCTGGCCGGGGTTGCCGCCGAGGGGTTCGAATCGGGCTTCCGGCAGGCCAAGTTCGATCTGGCGCTGGAGGTCTGGCCGGAAGGCGACGAGCTGGTAACCGAGTTCGTCTACAACACCGACCGCTTCGCTCCCGAGAGCATCGCCCGACTGGCCCGCTGCTTCGAGACCCTGCTCGCGGGCGCGGTCGCGCATCCGGACACCCCGCTGTCCCGGCTGCCGCTGTTGTCGGCGGCGGAGCGGGTCCGGGTGCTGGCGGGCGCGATGGGACCGACCGGCGGCGAATGCCCCGACCCGGTCGTGGCCTTCGAGGTGCAGGCGCTGCGCACCCCGCATGCGGTCGCCGTCGAGTCGGGCGACAGCCGGGTCGACTACGCCGACCTCGACGCCCGCGCGAACCGGCTGGCCCGGGTGTTGCGCCGGGCCGGCATCGGACCGGACTCGGTGGTCGCGGTCTGCGCCGAACGCTCGATCGAGACGGTCGTCGCCCTGCTGGCCGTGCTCAAGGCGGGTGGCGCGTATTTGCCGATCGACCCGACATTGCCGACCGAGCGGATCGGGTGGATGCTGGCCGACGGCGGGGCGGAACGGGTGTTGTGCCGGGCGCGGTTCGCCGACCGGTTCGCGGGCGGCGAGTTGCCGGTGTCGCTGCTGGACGAGGGCGACGCGGATCCGCGTGACGACACCGATGAGGAGCCGCCCGCCCGGATCGCCGGTCCGGACCACCTCGCCTACATCATCTACACCTCCGGCTCCACCGGCCGACCCAAGGGCACCCCGATCACCCGGGAGGCGCTGGCGGGTCGGGTGGCATGGATGCGCGAGCGGTATCGGAGCGGGCCGGGCGACCGGGTGCTGCAGTTCGCCTCGTTCGGCTTCGATACGCACGTCGAGGAGCTGTATCCGAGTCTGCTCGGCGGCGCCACGCTCGTGCTCGCCCCCGCCGACGGGTTGTTGCCGGACTTCTTCGGCACCGCGGCCGGGCGCACGCTGAGCGTGCTCGACCTGCCGACGTCCTACTGGCACGAACTTGTCGCGCAGACACCGGGGTTGGCCTGGCCGGAGGCGCTGCGGCTGCTGATCCTGGGCGGGGATCAGGCCGACGCCGCCTCGATGCGGCGCTGGCACGAGGTGTTCGGCGAGCGGGTCGAGGTGGTCAATACGTACGGTCCGACCGAGGCCACGGTGATCGCCACCGCGGCGGACCTGGTCGGGGGTGCGGCCGGGGCCTGGGACGGTTCCCGGCCGCCGATCGGTCGCCCGCTCGCGGACACCCGCGTGCATGTGCTGGATCGACACCTGGAGCCGGTGCCGATCGGGGTCGCCGGCGAACTGTGCATCGGCGGCGCCGGGTTGGCGCGCGGCTATCTCGGCCGCCCCGCCCTGACCGCCCGCCACTTCGTGCCCGACCCGTACGGGCCGCCCGGCGCCCGGCTCTACCGCACCGGCGACCGGGCCCGGCTGCGACCGGACGGAGCCCTGGAGTTCCTGGGCCGCGACGACCACCAGGTCAAGTTGCGCGGCTACCGGATCGAACTCGGCGAGATCGAGGCGGCCCTGGTGGCGCGGGCGGACGTCGGCCAAGCGGTGGTGGTGGTCCGGGACGAACGGGGTGATCGACGGCTGGTCGCCTACGTGGTGCCGGAGGCGGGCGGGTCGATGCCCGTGCCGGACGCGGCGGAGCTGCGGGCCGCGCTGGGCCGCACGCTGCCGGCCCATCTGGTGCCCGCGGCGTTCGTGACGCTGGATCGGTTGCCGCTCACCCCGAACGGCAAGCTGGACCGGGCCGCGCTGCCCGTGCCGGAGCAACACGGGGCGCCCGAAGCGTCGTTCGTGGCGCCGCGTGGCAGCGCCGAGGAATTGGTCGCGGAGACCTTCGGTGAGGTGCTCGGGGTGTCCCGGGTCGGCGCGCTGGACGACTTCTTCGCGCTCGGCGGCCATTCGCTGCTGGCCACCCGGGCGGTGGCCCGACTCGGCGCCGCGATCGAACTCGCGGTGCCGATCCGAACCCTGTTCGCCGATCCCACCGTGGCCGGTCTGGCCGCGGCGATCGAGGAACTGCTGATGGTCGAACTGGACGACCTGTCCGAGGCGGACGCCGAACGACTGGTGCTGGACGCAACCGAGACGGGGGACGCGCGATGACGCTCACTTCACCCCCGACCCGAGCGGGCGGCCTGTCCGCCGCGAAGCGGGCCCTGCTGGAACAGCGGTTGCGCCGGTCGACGGCCGCCGCCCCGCCGTCGATTCCCCGGCTGCCGGACGAGGCCGCGATTCCGCTGTCCTCGGCGCAGATCCCGCTGTGGTTCATGGAGAATCTGACACCGGGCACCGCCGCCTACACCATCCCGTTCGCGCTGCGGTTGCGCGGGCTGCTGGACGAGGCGGCGATGGAGCGGGCGTTGACCGGACTGCTCGCCCGGCACGACAGCCTGCGCACCACGTTCGGGACCAGCGCCGACGGTCACCCGACCGCGACCGTGCACCCGCCGGCGCCGGTCCCTGTGACTCGGCGCAGCGCGCCCCTCGACCTGGATCTCGGGGCGCGCGAGCGGTGGGCCGCGGCGCTCGTGGGCGAGGAGTTCGCCCGGCCGTTCGACCTGGAGGTGCCCCCGCTGTTCCGGGCCGCGCTGGTGCGGCTGGACCGGGACGACACGATCCTGGTCGTGGTGCTGCACCATCTGGTGGGCGACGGCTGGTCGGTGCACCTGATGGTGAACGAACTCATGGCGGACTACAATGCTTTCGTCGCCGGGCTCGAATCGCCGCTGTCCGCGCCGGCGGTACGGTACGGCGACTACGCGGCCTGGCAGCAGCGGCGGCTCGGCGGTGCCGAGGGCGAACGTGCCGCCGCCTATTGGCGCGAACGCTTGGCGGGCGTGGGTACGCCGGCGCTGCCCACCGACCGGCCGCGCCCGCCGCAGCAGACGTTCTCCGGGGACGGGCACTCGTTCGTGCTCGACCCGGAACTGTGCGACGCGGTCACCGCGCTGGGGCGGGCCCACGGTGCCACGCAGTACATGACGCTGCTGGCGGCGTGGCAGGCGGTGTTGTCCCGGCACGGCGGGCAGAGCGACTTCGCGGTCGGCTCCCCGATCGCGGGGCGTCCGCATCCGGATCTGGAGCCGATGATCGGCATGTTCGTCAACATGCTGGCCATGCGGGCGCCGCTGGCGGGTGATCCGACCTTCGCCGAACTCCTGGGCCGGGTGAGGGAGAGCAGCCTGGATGCCTACGCCCACCAGGATCTGCCGTTCGATCAGGTGGTGCGCGGGCAGAACGTGGTGCGCGACGTCTCCCGGACACCGCTGTTCCAGGTCACCTTCGCGCTCCAGAACTATGGGCGCGGAGAGCACGGCTTCACCGGTCTCGCGCACGACTGGTTCACCGCCGACTCCCGGGTGACCCGCTTCGATCTGAGCCTGTTCGTGTTCGAGGTCGGCACCGGGATGCACGGTTTGATGACCTACAACACCGACCTGTTCGACGCGGCCACGATCGAGCGGCTGGCCGGGCATCTGGCCACGCTGTTGCGGTCGGTGGTCGCCGATCCGCACGTGCCGCTGTCCCGGATCGACCTGCTCGGCGCGGTCGAGCGGACCCGGTTGCTCACCGAGTGGAACGACACGGATCGTCCGCTGTCCGAACACCCCACGCTGGCCCGGGCGATCGAGGCGCAGGTGGCCCGCGATCCGCGTGCGCCGGCGGTGACCCACCAGGGTGACACGCTCGACTACGGCGAACTCGACGCGCGCGCGAATCGGCTGGCCCGGCGGTTGCGGGCGGCCGGGGCGGGGCCGGAGACGCCGGTCGCACTGTGCCTGGAGCAGTCCCTGGACCTGGCGGTGGCGGTGCTCGCCGTGCTCAAGGCCGGTGCGGCGTATCTGCCGCTGGATCCGGAACAGCCGGTGGAGCGGCTGACGTTCATGCTCACCGACTCGGCGGTGCAGGTGGTGGTGACCGACACCGTGCTGCGGGAACGTACGGTGGGTCACACCGGAGCGGTGGTCCTGGTCGACCGCGAACGGGCCGTGATCGAGGCGGAGAGCGCGGATCCGGTGCCGGGCACGGCGCAGCCGGGGAATCTGGCCTACGTGATCTACACCTCCGGTTCGACCGGGCGTCCCAAGGGAGTCGCGGTCCAGCACCGGGAGGCGCTGGCCTATCTGGAGGGGGTGCGCGAGCGGTTCGAGGTGGTGCCCGGGTCGGTGTACGGACTGGCGCAGTCGTTGTCCTTCGACTTCGCGATCACCGCGCTGTACCTGGCCTGGACCACCGGCGGCGAACTGCACCTGATACCCAAGCGGTTGTCCGGCGCCGAGTTCGCCGACCATCTGGCCCGGCATCCGGTCGACTACCTCAAGATGACGCCCTCGCACCTGGCCGGGCTCGCCGCCGAGGTCGGCACCGAACCGCTCTTGCCCCGGCGGCTGTTGATCCTGGGCGGCGAGGGCTCGTCGTGGGAGTGGACCCGGGACCTGGCCGCACTGGGCGGTTGTGCGGTGGTCAACCACTACGGGCCCACGGAGACCACGGTGGGGGTGACCACCTACCGGGTCCGGCCCGACGACGCGGTGACCTCGACCGTGACGCCGATCGGCCGGCCGCTGCCGAACGCGCGGGTGTACCTGTTGGACGCCCACCTGGAACCGGTGCCGATCGGCGTCACCGGGGAGATCCACATCGGCGGCGAGCGGCTGGCCCGGGGTTATCTGGGCCAACCCGGCGCCACCGCGGACCGGTTCGTCCCCGACCCGTTCGGCCCGCCGGGCGGGCGGCTGTACCGCACCGGCGATCTCGGCCGGTATCTGCCCGGCGGCGACATCGAGTTCCTGGGGCGCAGCGACCAGCAGATCAAGATTCGTGGCTATCGGGTCGAACCCGCCGAGATCGAGGAGGCGTTGCGGGCACAGGAGGGCGTCGCGCAGGCCGTGGTGGACGCGCGCGGCCCGGCCGGTGCGCAGCGGTTGATCGCGTATCTGGTGCCGCCGGAGGAGGACGGGGACGCATCGGCCCTTCCGGGTGAGCGTCCGGCCGGTGCGGAGTTGCGGCGCGCGTTGTTGTTGCGACTGCCCGAGTACATGGTGCCGTCGCGTTTCGTGTGGCTGGATCGCCTGCCGCTGAAGGCGCACGGCAAGGTGGATCGGGCGCTGCTGCCCGAACCCGACACGGCCGCGGGCGCGGGTGGGGGTGAGCGTGTACCGCCCGCGAGCGAACTCGAGGAAACACTTGTCGAGATCTGGACCCGGGTCCTCGAACTCACCTCGGTGGGCGTGATGGACGACTTCTTCGAACTCGGCGGCCACTCGCTGCTCGCCATGCAGGTGTTGGCCCGGCTGCGCAAGGTGTTGCCGCCCGGTGGTCGGCAGGTGTCGCTGCTCGAACTGTTCAAGCACCGGACCATCCGCGAACTGGCGCAACTGCTCGAACGTCCGGTCGGTGCGGACGAACCACGCTCGCTGCTGCACGAGTTGACCCGGCCGATTCCGGTCGGGCAGCGGGTGTTGTCGCTGGTGTGCGTGCCGTACGGCGGCGGCAGCGCGGTGGTCTACCAGCCGTTGGCGGACGCGCTGCCGGCGGGGCACGCGCTGTACTCGGTGGCGATTCCCGGCCACGACTTGTCCATGCCGGAGGCGCCCAGGCCGATCGAGGAGGTCGCCCGGGAGTGTGCGGACGAGATCTTGGCCGGGGTCGAGGGGCCGTTGGCGCTGTACGGGCACTGCGGGGTGGGCAGCGCGCTCACCGCGCAGATCGCGTATCTTCTGGAGCAGGCCGGGCGCCGCCTGGAGGCGGTGTACCTGGGCGCGATCTTCCCGTTCGCCCGGCCCGAGGGCGGTGTGCTCGGCGCGTTGACCCGATTCGCCGGCCTGGAGCGGCTGCGCGGGGACCGGGTGCATCTGAACTGGCTGACCTCGATGGGCGCCGACCTCGGCGACCTGGATGAGGAGCAGGTGAGCTTCATCATCCGCAACATGCGCAAGGACGGGCTGACTTCGGAGGCCTACTTCACCAAGCGCATGGCCCAGGACCTGCCGCCGCTGGCCGCGCCGGTGATCTCGGTGATCGGCGAGCGTGACCCGAGTACCGAGTTCTACCAGGAGCGTTATCGCGAATGGCACTTCATGGCCTCGGCCACGGCGCTGGTGGTGATCGACGAGGCGGGCCACTACTTCCTGCGCTACCGGGCCGAGGAGTTGGCCGAGATCGTCACCGCGACGCATGAGGCGGTGGCGCGGGAGCGTACCGAGCCGCTGACCCGGGCGGTGCGCGGTGAGGACGCGAGCTGGTGGCTGCACGGGGTCTCCGGGGTCGAATCCGGTTCGGCGGCCGAGTCGGTGCCGGGTTCGGGGTCGGGCGCGGTCGCGGATGTGAAGACCGCGGGTCGGTCGGCGGTGCGGCCGAGCATGGGCCGCTTCATGGCGGTGGCGCTCGGGCAGCTCGCCTCGATCACCGGGTCGGCGCTGACCGAGTTCGCCATCCCGATCTGGATCTACCTGCGTACCGATTCACTCACCCAGTTCGCGCTGTTCTCGGTGTTGGCCCTGGTGCCGGGCATCGTGGTGGCGCCGCTCGCGGGCGCGGTGGTGGACCGCAACAGCCGCCGGTCGGTGATGTTGGCCGCGGACTGCGTGGCGGGTCTGGTGCAGGTGACGATGGCGTTGCTGCTGTGGGCGGGCCATTTGGGGGTGGGCGCGGTGTACGGCCTGCTCGTGGTGTTGTCGCTGACCGCGACGTTCCAACGACTGGCCTACAACTCGGCGGTGCCGCAGCTGGTGCCCAAGCGCTATCTGGGGCACGCCAACGGGATCGTGCAAATGAGCACCGGGCTGGCTCAGTTGGTGGTGCCGCTGATCGCGGTGGCGCTGCTCGCGGGTATCGGGCTCGGCGGAATCCTGCTGATCGACATCACCACCTTCGTGATCGCGGTGACGGTGGTGGCGTTCGTGCCGTTCCCCGACACGATGGCGCAGACCCGGCGCGAGAGCATGGTCAAGGAGATCGCCAACGGGGTGCGCTACTCGATGGGGCACGCGGGATTTCGCACGATGTTGCTCTACTTCGCGCTGCTGAACGTCTTCCTGGCGCCGATGTTGGTGCTGATGACGCCACTGGTGTTGTCGTTCGGCTCGGTACACACGGCCGGCGCGGTCGGCATGGCGGCCGGGGCGGGTGCGTTGCTCGGCGGGCTGGCCATGGGCGTGTGGGGCGGGCCGCGGCATCGGCGGATGCACGGGATCCTGGTCGCCACGGTGCTGATCGCGGTGTTCGCGTTCCTGGCCGGGCTGCGGCCCTCGCCGGTACTGGTCGGGATCTCCTTCTTCGGGGTGTTCTTCGGCCTGTCGCTGCTCAACGGCATCTACGCGACGATCATCCAGGTCAAGGTGCCGCAGCGGTTCCACGGCCGGGTGATCGCGCTGAACACGATGGTGGCGTGGTCGACCCTCCCACTGGGCTTCGGGGTGATCGCGCCGCTGTCCGTGCATCTGCTCGAACCGCTGTTCCGTCCGGACGGCGCGCTCGCCTCCAGCGTCGGCCGGGTGATCGGCGTGGGGGAGGGGCGCGGCACCGGATTCCTGTACCTGATCTGCGCGTCCGCGATGATCCTGCTGGCCCTCGCCTCGTTCCGACACCGGGTCATCTCGCGCTTCGACGACGAGGTCCCCGACGCCATGCCGGACGATCTGATCGGCATCGAGGAACGCCGCAAGCGCACCAAGACCCCATCCACCGGGCCCAACCCGGCCCACCTCGAACCGGAGAAGGTATGACCACCGACGACCAACCCACACCCGTGTGCCGTGTAGTGATCAACGACGAGGACCAGTACTCGGTCTGGGCCACCGACCGCGACATCCCGGCCGGCTGGCGCCCCGAAGGCTTCACCGGCCCCCGCGAGGACTGCCTGTCCCACATCGACAAGGTCTGGACCGACATGCGCCCCCGCAGCGTACGCGAGGCCACGGACGCCTGACCCGACACCGGCGGTGGGCTCGCCTGGGGCCCACCACCGGTAGGCGGTCACCGAACCAGGTTCAGCAACCGATCGGTGTCGAGCGTGATGTCGACCGGCGCGGGAAGATGCACGCGCTTGCCGAAGGATCGTGCGATGACGGCGGTGTATCGACCGTCTTCGGGTTCGCTGTGCACGATCGTCTCGCAACGGTCTCGGTCGATCAGGAGATACAGCGGAATTCCGGTCTCGGCGTAGGCGCGGGGCTTCTCCTCCCGGTCCCGCTTGTCCGTGTCCCCATCGAACGAAGTCACCTCGACGACCATGAGTACCGGAGCCGGGTCGCTCCACTCGCCTTGACCGACGAAACTGCCCTCCGGGGCGAGTGTGGCATCGGGTCGGGCTCGACCGTTGCGATATTGCTCGACCTTGAGACCCTGCTCGACGTAGAGCGAAAGCTCCGATCGAATGCGGGCGAACAGTTTCACCAGCCACATTACGATCTCGCCGTGATCGCCGTCGGGCATAGCTTTGAACCCCCACTTGCCGTCGATCAGTTCCGGCCAAAGGTCGTCGGGGTTCTCACGGGCGCGTTGAGCCATACGCTCAAAATATTCGACCGAGATGCGTGCACGATCGGTCACCGTGTGCACTGGTGGCCTCCGTTTCTGGTGCTCGTGGCGCGTCATTTCTCCATGATTGCCGCCGACGGCGGATCGGGCCATCGACCGGGCCGATGTGCTGTCGTCGGGTTGAACCGTACGCATGGATTTCGACGGTGGGGTGGGGTATCGGGCTTTGTCCCCCGAACGAGTGAGCGGGTCAGGGGGCTTGGGCCGGTTCGGGGGTTTGGGACCGGTGGTGGGCGTAGGTGCTGGTGGCTATGCCCACGGTGGTGATGATCGCGGCCAGGAGGTAGATGGCGCGTAGGCCGGGGCCGTCGGCGGTGTGGCCGCCGAGCCAGGCGCCGAGGGCGGCGGCCAGTTGGTAGGCGGAGGCGTTGACGGCCATGGCCAGGGTGGGGGCGGAGGAGGCGGTGGTCAGGACGCGGGTTTGCATGCCGGGGATGACCGCGAAGCCGAGGGCGCCGATGGCGAAGACCAGGATCGCGGTGGGCACGCGACTGCCCGCGGTCGCCCACATGAGGACCAGGGTCGCGGCGAGCGCGGTCAACAGGCCGATCTGGGTGCGCATCGGCGCGCGGTCGGCGAGCCGCCCGCCGACGATGTTGCCGACCGCCGCGCCGACGCCGTACGTCAGCAGCAGGATCGGTACGGATCCCTCCGCGAAGTGCGCGACATCGGTGAGCAGTGGCGCGAAGTAGGTGAAGACGGCGAGCAGTCCGGCGTTGGCGACGGCGGTGACGGCGATCGCCCACCGCACGTCCCGGCTGCGGAACACCCGCAGTTCGGCGACCGCCGAGCCGGCCGACACGGCACCGCGTACGTCCGGAACCAGCCGCCACACCAGGGCCAGCCCCAGTGCACAGCACGCCGCGATGGCGACGAACGTGGACCGCCAGCCGAACGTGTTGCCGATCAGCGTGCCCAGCGGCGCGCCCAGGATCATCGACAGGTTCATCCCGAAGACCAGCGTGGACACCGTGGACGCCTGCCTGCCCGGCGCCGCCGTGGACGCGGCGATCACGATCGCGTTGGCGAAGAAGGTGGCCGTGACCAACGAGGTGACGATGCGCGCCGCGAACAGGACCGGATAGTTCGGGGCGAGCGCCGAGGCCAGGTTCCCGACCACCACGATCGTGAGCAGCACGGTGATCAGCGGCTTGCGCCGCGCCCGGGCGGTGAGCGCGGTCAGCACCGGACCGCCGACGATCATGCCGATGGCGTACGCGGTCACCAGCAGCCCGGCCGCCGAGATCGACACGTCCATGTCGTCGGCGACATCCGGCAGGATGCCGGCGATCACGAACTCGCCGGTGGTGACGCCGAACACGCACAACATCAGGGCCGGTACGGCGGGTGGGACGTCGGGTCGTATCGAGCGCATGTGTGGTTTCCCCGTGGTGAATGTGTGTGGGTTTTGATGGGTTATGTGGGTGTTATTTTTTACTGAGCAGTACAGAAAATGGGCATGCCGACCGAGGCCATGCCGTGGTTGTACGAGCCCGGGTCGACCCCCGCCCTGCCTACAGGGCCGCCACGGCCCCCTCCACGACATCGAGGAGTGCGTCGCGGTCGTCGGTGACCTTGGCGAGTGTGCGCAGGCCGTAGTACGTGCTTTGGAAGGTGCGGGCCACCTGGAGTACGGGCCGGTCGCCGGTCAACTCGCCCGTGGCCCGGCCGATCGTGATCAGGTGGCAGAGGGCCTGCTCCAGGTCGACGAATTGTCGGTGCACCAGGTCCGCGACCATCTCGCTGCGCCCGCTCGGCTCGGTCGCGGCGTTGAGCGCCAGACAGCCGCGCCGGCCGGGGTCGGCCAGGTCGAGGTCGATCATCCCCAGCAGCAGGTCACGCAGTCGCTCCCGGACCGAGCCGCCCGACGCGGCCAACATCGCCACCTGCGCCTCGGCCAGGGTGCGGCCGTAGCGGCGCACCGACTCCTCGTACAGCCGGTGTTTGCTGCCGAACGCGTTGTAGAGACTGCCCCGACCGAGTCCCGTGCGGGCGCACAGGTCCTGCGTGGTGGTCGCCTCGTAGCCCTTCTCCCAGAACACCGCCATCGCGGCGTCGATGACGGCCTGGTCGTCGAACTCGCGCGGCCTGCTCATGAGAGGACGCTAACCAGTTCTGTACACATCAGTCAACAACGGCCGGCGACCTGGTCCGCGGATTGGCGTCGGCGCCAGAAGGGACGGTCGGCCCAGCGTTGTTCGGCGGCGTAGGCGTTGCCGTGGTTGCGGCGGTAGGCGTCGAGCAGGGTGGTGATGCGCTCCCGGTATACGTCGAGGGCGCCCGGGTCGCCCGCGAGGCTCGCGTGGAGTGCCTCGGCGGCGGTCAGGCCGGTGTACAGGGCGGTGAGGATGCCCTGCGAGGACAGTGGGTCGAAGGC
Source organism: Embleya sp. NPDC055664 (assembly GCF_053618075.1). NCBI lineage: Bacteria > Bacillati > Actinomycetota > Actinomycetes > Kitasatosporales > Streptomycetaceae > Embleya > Embleya sp. NPDC055664. Next base: position 20,438 of record NZ_JBSHGZ010000016.1, on the reverse strand, counting down.
CACGGCGGCGTCGCCGACCGCGATCCAGCCGTCGCCGACGACGCGGTCCAGGTGCGCGCCGTGGGCGGGGGCGCGGCGTGGGGCCAGGTCGCGGGGGAAGGGCACGCCGGCCACTCGGGCGGCGGTGTGGGTGGTCTCGGCGAGGTGGGCCCGGAAGGCGACATCCCTGCCGGCCCCGTGAGTTGGTGCGTCCGCGTCGGTGAAGTAGGCGAGCAGGAGTCGGTTGCCGGGAACGAGGGCGGTGTACCACCAGCCGTCGGGGGCCGCTTCGACCAGGGTGCTTGCGTCGGTGTACGACGTGGGGACATCCGGGAGCGTCACGTGCAGCGCGACCAGTGCGTCCCGGGTCCGGCGGTGGGCGCCGCCGATGCCGGTCGCGATGGCGGCACGGCGGCCCGTCGCGTCCACGAGCCGGTCGCAGACCGCGACTTCGTGCCGATCGCCGCAGTGCAGCGGTACCGACCACGTGCCGTCGGGTCGCCGCGTCGGCGCGCCGACCCGGGTGTGCCCGGCCACCTCCGCGCCCGCCGCCCGGGCGCCCTCGCGCAGCCGTGCGTCGAACAGGGCGCGGTCCAGGTGCCGGCCGGATCCGTACGGGTCGGCGATGCCCGACACCGTGACTTGGTGCGCCGAACCCCACACGGACCGCATGGCGTGGCAGGGCAGGTGACCCGGCCCCGGTACGTGCTCGGCCACGCCCAGGTCGGCCAACAACCGCCCCGCGGCCGCCGGCAGCGCCTCGCCGATCGCCGGCGGCCCGGAACCCGCGTCGGCGAGCAGGACCGAACGACCGGCCCGGGCCAGGGTGATCGCGGCCGAGGCGCCGGCCGGACCGCCACCCGCCACGATCACCTCGTGGCGCCGACGGCCGGGCGGCGCCCCGGCCCCGGTCACGGGGTGTCCAGGTAGGGGTCGATGTTGTCGACGTAGCCCACCGTCACCTCCGCCGCGTCGCGCCCGATCGCCTCGACCACGGCTGCGGTCGCCGTCTCGACCTCCATCCGCGCCGGGACGTGCACGTTCACCAGGTTGTGGGTGTCGGCGGCCTGATCGAACGGCGGCTCGGGCGTCGATTCGACCTGCATCACCTTCGGGAAACGCCCGTCGCCCACGGTGTAGGGGCGGGTCTCGACGATGCCCAGCTTGTACCAGCCGTCCACCATCTGCCGGCGCTGCTCCTGCGGGGTGGTGCCGGTCAGGCCGCGCAACCACACCGCGCGGTGCGTGAAGGCGGCCTCACGGTCCACCGAGCCGTCGCCGTCCGGGCGGTTGACCTTCTCGTAGTCGCTCTGCTTCAGCACATGATTCGGCACGCGAGCCGGCCAGAACGTGGGCACATACGGGTCGTAGCGCGGCCCGAGCCCGGCCTGCGACTCGTACCCGGCCCGACACCCGGCGGTGTCCGTCTGCCACGGCACCGCCATCCAACGGCTCAGATCGCCCGGGCCCTGCGCGTGCAACGGCCCGTCGGCGGCCTGCGCCTTGTCCGGGGTCAGCGTGTCGCCGTAGTCGGGATCGGGCGCACCCTCGGCACGCGGCAGGATCCGGAACGGCTCGGCGAACATCGACGCGTGCCGGATCGGCCAGGTCACCTCGATCCCCGGATGGAACGCGTCGGCCACACAGAAGTCCAGTGCGGCCCGATCCAACAACCCGGGCTGCGCGGCGGGCGGCGCGTCCTCCACCCTCGCGGGGTGACCCTGGAACGGCGCCGGATCGAACTCGCCCCGCGACCACGCGAGCAGCAGCCGGTCCTGGGTCGGGGACAACGTCATGTATTGCCGCACCGTGCGCGGCACGCTCGCCATCCCGTCCCCGTACAACCACGGCCACGGCATCGGCGACTTGTCGTCGCGGCCGTAGTCGCGCAGCGCCGTGTACACCTGCCGGCGCAACTCGCGATACTTGGCCGCCGGGCTCCCGAGCCGGGCCAGGTTGTCCGGATCGAGGAAGTGCTCCGGACCGGCCCAGCCGAACTGCGCGGCGAACCCCGCGTTGACCCACTGGAGTTCGCAGAACCGGCGCAGGATCGGCTCGATGTGCTCGCCGAAGGAGACCGCGGCCGGGAACGGCAGTTGCCCCGTCGAGACGAACACGTCGAAGAGCATGTCGTACAGGGTCCGCAGGGTGCGTACCTCGGGCGCGAAGTTCGGCGGCGCGACCACCACCCATGCCGGATCCACCGGGATCGGCATGCCGTCGACGGTGACCATCGCGGTGACCGGCCCGTCGGAGATGTCGTCGTACCAACCGTCGTTGTTGGTGACCGAGTTCAGTGGTGTGTGGTCGGGGGAGCCGGATGTGCCGTGTCCGCCGAGCACCACCAACCGGCCCGCCTCGTCCGCGTGCATCTCACCCAGCGGAACGTCGACCCGGCCGAGGAACCGACCACCGGTGAACGGCACGGTCGCGTCGCTCGCCGCGTCGAGGGTCTTGCGGCCGGGGTCGATCACCAGCGAACCCCGGTCGGCCACCCGGGGGTTGCGCCGCACCGACGGCTTGGCCGCCGGGTCGCGGGAGTCGGGGATGTCCAGCGGCAGATGGAACTCGTACCAGCCGGCCTTGCGGTTGGCCACGTGCACGCCCCAGGTGATCCTGGTGCCCGGGTCGGCGGTGGTCACCTCGCGCACCACCCGGCCGTCGGCGGTGTAGCCGTACAGCCGGAACCGGGCCGCCTGCCGCTTGATCGCGCCGTCGGGATCCTTGAACGAACCCGCCGGGGACACCGGCGGGTTCGGCGTCTCGGGACCGAGGAACCAGCCGTCGGGGCGCGTGCTGTTGCCCACACGCGCGATGCCGATGGCCGGGTGGATCCGTAGCCGGACGATCGCATCGCCCGTCCTGCCGCTGCCGTTGCGGTCGCTCACAACACTCCCGTCGCCGTCGTGCGTCCTCGCCGCCGGGACGAACCCGCCCACGGGGGTCGGCCGCTCGCCACGACGCGATACTTCTCCCAGTCGCGCGCGCCCCTACACGCTGGCCAACCGCACATACCCGGCGCAAGGCCCAGTCGGGTGACAATCCGGGAATCGGCGTGGCCCCACCCGGGTGTGGGCGGGGCCACGGGTCCGACGGCGGCGCGTGTCAGTCGGCCGACAGGCGGGTCACCTCGGTGACTTCCACCAGCCGGCGCAGTCTGGCCTCGACCCGGGCGGCATCGCGCCGATGCACGCTCACCTCCACCGTGGCGGCGCCGAGGTCGGTGGAGGTGTAGGTCAGTCGGTGGACGCCGTGGTTGTTGAGGACGGAGGCGACCCGGGCCAGCGAGCCTTGGTGATGGCGCATGCGGGCCACCAGGTGGGCGATCTCCGGGTCGGCGGTTCGGGGCCGGTCCGGTGGGCCGAGCCGTGGGGCGGGTGGGGCGTACCGAGCGACATCGAGGACCTGGGTGCCGTCGTCGACCATGGGTCGCTGTGCTCCTGTCGTGGGTGGGGGGAGGGTGCGCGGTTTCGAGGCGAACCGTCGGAGAAAACAGAAAGACCCCTCGCGAAGCGCGAGAGGTCTGCGTGCGGACGGTGGGCCGCAGGGAATGGTCGTCCTGGTCAGCCCGGTGTCGGCACGCCGTCGGTAATAATCGCCCGACGCCGCATGACATCGAAGTTCGCACACCCGCCACGCCTCGTCCAACGTGTCTCATGATGCGGATGGCGCCCCGTGCCGGAGCCGGTGGACACGTTCGGCGCCCGATGCGCATGCCGAAGCACCCGGACGATCCGGTCGTCGGATCGGATGGTGATCCGACGACCGTTCGATCGTCCGGGTGCCGCGGGTCGTTCAGCGAGCGCTCGGGAAAGGCTCCCGACGTCTCAGAACTTGATCCACTCGCTGGACGTGGTCACCGAATCCAGGATGTCCTGGATCGGGTCGATGCCCAGGCCCGGGCCGGTGGGCACGTCGAGGTGTCCGTCGGCGAGTTCGAACGGCGTGGTGATGTCGGTGGCGAAGTAGCGGCGCGAGGCCGACGTGTCGCCGGGAAGCACGAAGCCGGGGAGCGCGGCGAGGGCGACGTTGGCGGCGCGGCCCAGGCCCGTTTCCAACATGCCGCCGCACCAGACCGGCACGCCGTGCGCCACACACAGGTCGTGGATGGCCTTGGCCTCCAGGTAGCCGCCGACCCGGCCCGGCTTGACGTTGATGATCGAGGCCGCGCCCAGGGTGATCGCGGCGGCGGCGTGCTCGACCGACTCGATCGATTCGTCCAGGCACACCGGGGTCTTCAACTGCTTGGCCAGCGCGGCGTGTTGCACCAGGTCGTCGTCGGCCAGCGGCTGTTCGATCAACAGCAGGTCGAAGTCGTCCAGCTTGGCCAGCTGCCGGGCGTCGGCCAGCGTGTACGCCGCGTTCGCGTCCACCTGGAGCAGCAGGTCGTCGCCGAACCGCTCGCGCACCGCGCGCACCGGCGCCAGGTCCCAGCCCGGCTCGATCTTCAGCTTGATCCGGACATAGCCCTCCTCGACGAACCCGCTGACCGACTCCAGGAGTTCGGGGATCGAGTCCATGATGCCCACGGACACCCCGCACGGCACCCGATCGCGCGACGCGCCCAGGAAGGAGCCGAACGACTCGCCGGAGACCCGCAGTTGCGCGTCGAGCACGGCCGTCTCCAGCGCCGCCTTCGCCATCCGGTGGCCCTTGAACGGCTTCATCGCCCGCTTCGCCGCCCGCGCGTCCACCTTTTCCGGCAGCGCTGGGATCAGGAAACGCTTGAGCACGTCGAGCGCGGCGTCCACGTACTCCGAGCTGTACAGCGGCTCGGACATCGCCACACACTCGCCCCAGCCCTCGCCCTCGGGGGTGACCACGCGCACCAGCACGATGTCGCGGGCGGTCTCGACGCCGAAGGAGGTGCGGAACGGCGCGCGCAGCGGCATCGCGATCCGGCGCAGTTCGATTGCGTTGATCTTCATGGTGCCTGGACTCCTGATCGGTTCGAGGTGGTTCGGTGGCAGGTCATGCGACCGGCCTGCGGGTGAGCACGTATCGGGACCGGCCGTGGAAGCCGGTCACCCGGGCGCCGTCGGCGAGCAACCCGGCCAGCACCTCGCGCAGCGCGAGTCGCCAGTCCCGGGCCGTGGCCGGGTCGGTGTGCCGCAACTTCTCGATGTCCGCCGGGACGCCGACGAGCAGGTCCTCGGCGTCGGTGCGGCCGAGCGCGGGCCGGCCGTCGCGGTCGGTCAGCGCGGCCACCGCGCCGGGCGGCACGACCACCGGGATCGACTCGCGGCGGGCCGCGGCGACCACGCGCGGTTCGGCCAGGTCCCAGCCGACCATGGCGCGGTCGGTGTCGGTGCCGGCGTTGATCGCGTCGTCCACGGTGCCGTAGAAGTTGGGCAGGTAGGCGTCGATCACACCGCCGAGCTTGGCCAGGTTGAAGTGCGCGTTGCGGGCGATCAGCGGGTCGTACGTCCAGGTGATCCGGTGCAGGCCGCGATCGAGCGCCCAGTCGCGCTGGTGCAGCTTCAGCGCCAGGCCCGCCGCGTGGCCGGGGAGCGCGCCGGTGATGTGCGAGTGCATGGTGCGGGCGGTCGGCGCGCCGAAGAAGGCGACCGTCGCGCCGACGAGCCGGCCGTCGGCGTATGCGCCGGCGACGTAGTTGCCCGCGTGCGACAACGCGCGCATCTGCTCCACGTTGATCGGCGGGTTGTTCGCCGGCGTGCCCCAGATCTCGCAGAACAGCGCGCAGACGGCCTCGAGTTCGTCGAGCTCGTGCAGCTCCCGGATGGCCGGGGCGCTGAGCACGGGGGCGCTCATCGCCGCACCGCGTCGATCAGGCCCGCGAGCAGCGCGGCACGCGGAGCCAGTTCGGCCACGATCACGTGTTCGTGGTCGGCGTGCGCGCCGCCGCCGACGGCGCCCAGGCCGTCGAGGGTGGGGCAGCCGATGCCGGCGGTGAAGTTGCCGTCGGAGGCGCCGCCGACCGCCGCGGAGTGCAGCGGCGGCAGGCCCAGGTGGGCCGCGGTCAGGCCGGCTAGGTCGAACAGCGCGCGCGAGGAAGTGTCCTCCAGCGGCGGGCGGTTGGCGCCGCCCAATACCTCGACCCGGGCACCCGGCACGGTCGTGGGCAGCGCGCGGATCAGCTCGTCGACCCGGTCCTGCGCCTTGCGCGTGGGCACCCGTACATCGACCGTCACCGCCGCGTGCGGCGGCACCGTGTTGGACACCGCGCCCGCCCGCACCACCGTGGGGGTCACCGTGGTGCGCCAGTCGCCCGTCGCCCCCTCGTCGACCACGTCGGCCAGGCCGTCGAGGGCGAGCACCAGGTGCGCGGCCTCGATCGCGGCGTTGATCCCCTTCTCCGGCTCCAGACCGGCGTGCGCGGCCTTGCCGTGCACGACCAGTTCGTACTGCGAGCCGCCCTTGCGCGCGGTCTTGAGCGCGCCGCCGTCGGCGGACGCCTCCAGGACGAACGCGGCCGCACAGCCGCGTGCGGCGTCCTCGATCAGCTCCCGCGAGCTGGTCGAGCCGACCTCCTCGTCGCCGGTGATCAGCACGCCGATCCCGTCGAGCGAGTCCAGCGAGGCGAGCGCGTGGAAGATCTGGACCAGGCCGGCCTTCATGTCGAAGCACCCCGGCCCCCGGGCGATCCCGTCGCGCACCGACCACGGATGGGTAATCAGCGAGCCCATCGGCCACACCGTGTCGTGGTGGCCGACCAGCAATACGCGCGGGGTGCCGAAGGTCCACTGGAGGTGGGTCACGCCTTCGATGACGATCCGGCGCGGCTGGGCGCCGAGCAGGCGCGCACCCTGCGCGGCGACCACCTCGGCGCTGCGGGCGACCGCGGCCAGGTCGGCGGAGAAGGACTCGCACGTGACCAGCTCGGCCAGATCGGCCAGCATGGCGTCGGTGTCGAAGGCGGAGACGGCGCCCGTGGCGCCTGTGGGGTCGGTCGTCGGGCCGGTCATCGGGCCCGCCCCAACTCGGCGCGGAACAGCCGCTGTACGTTGCCGCCCAAAATCGCCATGATCTCCTTCTCACCGAAGCCGCGCCGGACCAATGCCTCGGTCAGTGCGGGGAGTTCGGCCGGACCGTCCAGGCCCGGCAGGGTGGTCGAGGTGTCCACGCCGGTGTAGTCGACGCCCTCGCAGCACGGCGGGGTGATGTCGGCCAGCACCTCGCGCAGGAAATCGGGGCCGATCCCGACGTGGTCGATGCCTGCCACGCCGATCACGTGCTCGATGTGGTCGACGATGCGGTCGATGGTCTGCTCGGCGCGCTCGGTGCTCAGGAAGTCCGGCACGAAGTTGACGCACACGACACCGCCCGTGGCGGCCACGCCCCGGATCTGCTCGTCGGTCAGGTTCCGGTGGTGGTCGCACAGCGCCCGGGCCGCCGAGTGGCTGGCGAGCAGCGGGCGGGTGGCCTCCTGCAATACGTGTGCGACGCCGGAGGCACCCAGGTGGGAGATGTCGAAGACGATGCCCAGGCGCTCCATCTCGCGCAGCGCCTCGACGCCGGCGTGGGTGAGCCGGCTGCCGGTGGCGTCTTCGCCGCTGCCGTCGCCGAGCGGGGAGCGGCCCCAGTGCGCGATCGAGGCGACCCGGACGCCGAGGCGGTACAGGGTGCGGAACAGCTCCAGGTCGGCGTCCACGCCGGGGGCGCTCTCCAGGGCCAGGACGAGGGCGATCCGGCCCTCGGCCAGCGCCGCGTCGATGTCGTCGCCGTTCAGGCACAGGCGCACGTCGTCCGGGTTGCCCTCGGCGATGGCGTGCGCGCACTCGACCATGCGCAGCGTGCGGCGCAGCGCCCCCTCGGGCCGGAACTGGTCGTCCACGAAGACCGGCAGCACCTGTACGTCCACCCCGCCCTCGCGGAGTTGCGGCAACCACTGCTCGCGGAAGAAGCTCGCCCAACGTCCGGGTGGTCGCTCGACCACCGCCATCAACAGGTCGTTGTGCGTATCCGCGACGACGGCGCGGGTGTGCAGGTCGGAACCCATGTCGAATCCTTCCGGTCGGTGTGTCAGCGACGCTAGGCGGCGGCGCGCACCGGGTGCTTCGTCCGAATGACCAATGCTGTCGATGGTTTCCGTAACCGGGCACAAAGCCACGACGACACACCCCCTCCGAACGCTTGCGCACTCCCCGGGGGCGGACAAGAGCCCACGGGCACCGCGGCGGGGGCGGCCGGAGGCGCGCCGGGCGTGCGGTAGAGAGCCGCGAGGGCGCGGGGGTGGGGCACGGGAGCCCTGGGCGGGCGGCCGGCCAAGCCGGGCGGGGAGTGGACGCGGCGGGTGAGGCCGGCGGCGCGGGTGGGGGCGCGAGGGGTGCGGGCGGGGCCGGTGGAGGGCGACGGGGGTACGTGCGAAGTGGGCGGGACGACGAGGGGGTGCCGCGTCCGGCGGCGGATGCATGGCGGAAGGCGGTGGGGGCGTGGGGTGAGGTTGGGCGCGGTTCGGTGGGAGTGCGGTGGTGGAGGGGCGGGTTTCCATGGGTGGCGGGCGGGGGTGTGGGGGCGACCGGGGTTTGGGTGGGAGTTCGGTGGGATGTTGTGGGTGGTCGGTGGGTGTGCGGGAGGGCGGTGCCCACCGACGCCGGGGTGCGGGCCGGGCGGCCGGTGGGGCCGGAGGTGGGTGGGGGCGACAAAGGAGGGGGGTCGGGTTTGTCGTGGTGGACGATCCGTGGGTGGGGGCCGGCGCTCTACCGTGCCCACGTGTCCCGGGCTTCCCGGGGTTGGTTCGGGCGGCTCCGGTGCGGGGGGTGTCGTGCGGGTTCGGCGTCCGACCCGGATTTCTGGCCGGGCCGTCCGTCGGCCCTGGGAGGCGCCCGTGCCTGTCGACCGTTTGCTCCCCTCTGATGCCGCCCATGACCTGATCGCCCGCACGCGGGCGTTCGCGGATCGGGAGCTCACGCCTCGGGCCGGCGCCTGTGAGGCCGAGGCGCGTTACCCCACGGGGTTGTTCCGCGCGCTCGGCCGGGCCGGGCTTTCCGGGCTGCCCTACCCCGTGCGCTATGGGGGTGCCGGCCAGCCGTACGAGGTCTACCTCCAGGTCCTGGAGGAGTTGGCCGCGCGCTGGGTGGGGCTCGCCGATGCGGTACACGTACACACGCTGGCGTGCCTGCCGACGGCCGTGCACGGCACCGACGCGCAGCGCGAGCAGTGGTTGCCGGGAATGTTCGACGGCGCGCTGATCGGCGGCCACGGCCGTGCCGAGCCGCACGTGGGCGCCGACCCGTCGGCAGTGGCCTGTCGGGCCGAGCGGACCAGGGGCGGCCACCTGATGGTGGGCACCCAGGTCGAACTGGCGCACGGCGGCCGGGCGCACTTCCACATCGTGTTCGCCCGCACCGGCCCGGCGCGGCCCGACGTCTCGTGCTTCCTGGCGCCCGGCGCCGACGAATACCTCTACTTCGGCCCGCCCGAGCAGTCGCTCGGGCTGCGCGCCTTCCCGACCACCACCGCCTACTGGGACGGCGTGTACCTGGAACCCGAACGGCTGATCGGCGTCCGGGACCGGGGCCTGCGGATCGCGTTCGAGATCCTGGACGCCGGGCGGCTCGGCGCGGCGGCGTGTGCGACCGGCCTGGCCCAGGCGGCGCTGGAGATCGCGACCGACTGCGCCGCCCGACCCGACCGCGGGGTCCTGGCCGAATGCGCGGGTGCGATCGATTCGGCCCGGGCGATGTACCTGGACGCCGCCCGCCGCCGCGACGCCGGCCTGTCGTACACCCGCCAGGCGTCGGTGGCCGAACTGGTCGCCGTGGAGGCCGCGATGGAGACGAGCACGACGGCGGTACGGATCCTCGGCGCGGCGGCCGACGAGTTCCCGGTGCACCGCTACGCCCGCGAGGCCGCGACCCTGCACCGCCGAGCGACCCCGACCGGAACGGGCGGCGCCCCGCGGGCCGCTCGCCGCGACACCGCCGGGCTCGCCGCGGTGGGCCCCTGATCGAACCGGCACGCACCCGACCGGCGGACCCCGCCGGAGCGGGCCGCCGGTCGGGGTGGTCACGGCCGGGTCGGCGGCGCCACCATCGGGTTGCGGAGTTCGCCGATGCCCTCGACGTGGCTGACCAGTGTCTCGCCGGGACGCAGGAAGCGCGGCGGCCGACGGACCGCGCCGACCCCGGCGGGAGTGCCGGTGAAGATCAGGTCGCCGGGCAGCAGCGTGCAGTGCGCCGACAACCGGGCGATCAGCTCCGGTACGGGGAAGACCATGTCGCGGGTACGGCCGTCCTGGAGCGTGGTGCCGTCGATCGAGCAGCCGAGCCGCAGGTCGTCGGGGTCGGCGAACTCGTCCGGGGTGACCAGCGCCGGGCCGAGCGGCCCGAACCCGGGGCAGGACTTGGCCAGGGACAACTGCGGGATCGGCCCGTCGAACTGCACCGTACGGTCGGACAGGTCCTGACCCACCGTCAACCCGGCCACGTACGCCCAACCGTCCTCGGCGGCGACATGGCGCGCGAACCGGCCGACGACCACGACCAGTTCCACCTCCCAGTCCACCGTCGCGCCGGTCAGCGTCACCGGGTCGTACGGTCCGGTCAGACAACTCGGGAACTTGCCGAACACCACGGGTGAGGCCGGGATCTCGAAGCCCGCCTCGGCGGCGTGGTCGCGATAGTTGGCCCCCACGGCGAACACCTGCCGAGGCCGCCGCACGGGTGCCCCCACCCGGGCCCCGTCCACCGGCACGGCCCGCGCCGGATCGAGGGTGTCCGCCCAGTCCCGCAGCCGGTCCCAGTGCTCGAACGCGGCGTCGGGGTCCGGGGCGAACCGGCCGCCGCTCGTGGTGTGTACGTCGATCGCGCCTGCGTCCACCAGGATGTACAGGCGGTCGTCGATCGTCGCGGTACGCATGGGGCTCCTCACGCCTTCACGGGGTCGGGCCGGCCGATGATCGGGTCGTCGTCGGCGAGCGGGAATTGCAGGCGGGTGACCGAGGCGACCATCGTGGCCAGCCGTTGCGACACCGCGAGATGTGCGGGATGCGCGGCGAAGGCACCCAGCGCCGAGGGGTCCGCGAAGACCGCCGCCATTCCGAAATCGGCGTTGTGCTCCTGGATCTCCAGGTCGGCGCCGGCCCGGACGAGCAGCACTTCGGGGATGTCGTCGGCGAACCGGCGCACCGACGCGACGAGTTCCGCGACGTCCTCGGCGCGCACGTCAGGCTTCCATGTGGCGAGTACCAGGTGCAGCAGCATGTTCGGCTCCGGCGGTCGATGGGGTGGGGTCGGCGAGCCGGGCGCGCAGCACTCGGGCCCGCTCGCGGAAGCGGGCCACGCCGGCCAGCTTGATCTGCTCGTATCCGCGTACCGTGTCCGGGAGTTCGCACAGTTCCAGGACCACGTCCCGGGTCTCGGGGGTGAGCCGGTCGAGTGCGTGGCGCACATGCTCGATGTACTCCGTGACCAACTCCCGCTCGGTGCGGCGCACCGCGGCGGGCCCGAACGGGTCGAGTCGGGTGCCGCGCAGCCGGCGACCGGCGTACAACACGCGAAACAGCGGGGTGCTCCACGGACCCAGGCGGATCTTGCGGTTCATGCCCATGGCCCGAAGCACCGGCGGGTGCAGGTGGATCGCGAACGTCTCGTCGGCGGAGGACTCGACCAGCCAGGCCAGATGCAGGCGGGCCACCTCGTACTCGTCCTTGTAGGCCATCAGCTTGAACAACCCCCGGGCCACCGCCTCGGCCGGCGCGGTGTCGCCCGCGAGCCGCCGGGCCGCCACCGCGTGCGCCCGGGCGACCACGTCGACGTAGCGCCGGGCGTAGTCGGCGTCCTGATAGGCGATCAGCTCCGGCACCCGGATGGTCAGCAGCCTGCGCAACTCGCCCGAGGCGTCGGCGACCCGCTCGACCAGGGCGGCGGCCACCGCCGTGAGCCGCGGTTCGCCGTCGTGCGATCGGCGCAGTTCGCCCACCGCCTCCGGGGCGGCGACCGCCGCGCGACCCCAGCCGAACGCGAGCAGATTACGCTCGGCAGCGGTGCCGTTGCGCCGGAACGCCTCCTCGATCGTCGCCAACGGGACCGGCAGCAGGCCGTGTTGCCAGGCCGCGCCCAGCATGATCACGTTCGCGGGCAGGTGGTCGCCGAAGACCCGCTCGGCGAGATCGCGCGCGTCGATCCGGATGTTGTCCGCCGCCCGCGTGTGTGCGTCGATCACCGCGAGGGCGGCGGCGGGATCGGGCGCGGGTGTGGTGACGTCGGTGGCCATCCGGCCGGTCGGGGCCAGGCCGGTGTCGATCACGGCCACCGTGCGTTCGGGGTTCGCGTTGGCCAGGTTGGCCGCCGCCGCGGTGCCGAGCACGTCGAGGCCGAGCAGCAGATCGACACCACCGGTCGACACGGTTGCCGAGCCGGTTACCGGCGTGGCCGAGATCCGCAGGTCGGACACCACCGGACCGGCCTTCTGGCTCAGCCCGGTCTGGTCAAGCCCGGCGGTGTGCAGACCGGCCAGCGCCGCCGCGGCGCCGAGGACCCGGGCGACGGTGACCACCCCGGTGCCGCCGATGCCGACCAGGCGAATCCGGAGGTCGTCGGTGCCCACGCGCGGCTGCGGGAGCGGCAGTTCGGGCGGCTGGGGCAGTCGGCCGGCGGGCGCGGCGGGCCCGGACGGCCCGGACGGCTTGGACGACCCGGCCGGCCGGGAGCGGCTGCGCCCGGGCCGGACGGTCAGGAACGCCGGGCAGTCGCCGCGCAGACAGGAGAAGTCCTTGGTACAGGAGGACTGGTGGATCCGGGTCTTGCGGCCGAACTCGGTCGACACCGGCTCGACCGACAGGCAGCCCGACGTGGCGCCGCAATCGCCGCAGCCCTCGCAGATCGCCTCGTTGATCAACACCCGCTCGGCCGGATCGGCGAGTTCGCCACGCCTCCGCTTGCGGCGCTTCTCGATCGCGCACAACTGGTCGTGGATCAGCACGGTCACCCCGGACAGCGCCGCCAACTCGCGCTGCACCGCGTCCAGTTCCTCGCGGGGCCGGACCGATGCGATGCGTGCGAGGCGAACCCGCCGATACCGCTTCACGTCCTCGGTGGTGATCACGATCCGGCGCACCCCCTCGGCCTCCAGGAGGCGGGTGATCGCCGGCACCGACAGCCGGCCCTGGGCGGTCTGGCCGCCCGTCATCGCGACGGCGTCGTTATACAACAGCTTGTAGGTGATGTTCACCCCCGCCGACACCGCGGCGCGCACGGCCAGCGAGCCGGAGTGCGCGAACGTGCCGTCGCCGATGTTCTGCACCAGGTGCGGCCGGGCCAGGAACGGCGCCATGCCGATCCAGTGCGCCCCCTCGCCGCCCATCTGGCTCAGGCCGGTGATCTCGCCGTGGTCCTGCGGATTGACCGTGACCATGCCGTGGCAGCCGATGCCCGCGCCGACCAGGGTGCCGGCCGGCACCTTCGTCGAAATGTTGTGCGGGCAGCCCGAACAGAAGAACGGGGTGCGCTGGTTCACCAGTGGCAGCAGCGTGCGCCGGGCGGCGGGGACCGGCTCGCCGCCGGCGCGCAGGTCGGGCAGATCGTGATGCGCGAGCAGCCGGGTGGTGAGCACCCTGGAGACCACGCCCGCGTCCAGCACGCCGGCGAGCGGGACCAGTGCCGCGCCGGTCGGGTCGTGCTTGCCGGTCACCGTCGGGGTGCTCGGCGCGCCGTACAACGCCTCCTTGACCAGCGGCTCCAGGAACGGGCCCTTCTCCTCCAGGACCAGCACCTCGTCGAGGCCGACCGCGAACTCGCGCACCGCCTCGGTGTCGATCGGGTGGATCATGCCCACCTTGAGCACCCGCACCAGCGCGTCCTCGACGCCGAGATGATCCATGGCCTGGCGCAGATCGTGGTACGCGGTACCGGCGGTGACCACGCCGAGGCGTGCGTCGGGCGCCGGCGAGGTGAGCCGGGTCAGCGCGTGCCGTCGGCCGTAGGCGCGGGCCCGGGCGAGCCTGGTCTCGACCAGATCGCGTTCCATGGCGAGCAGTCGTGGGCCGATCATCATCGCGTCGGGCGTGTGTCCGGGCCCGGCCGGCGGCCCGTCGGGTGCGTGCTCGCCGCCCACGTCGACGGTCGCGGTGGCGTCGGCGACCCGGGTGACCACCTTGAGCGCGGTCCACAGGCCCGACTCGCGCGAACACGCGATGGCGTGCCGGCCCAGGTCGAGCAGCTCCTGGATGTCCCCGGCCGAGAACACCGGTACGCCGAGCGCGGCGAGCAGTGCCTCCGAGGCGCCGGGCACGGTGGAGGACTTGGCCGCCGGATCGTCGCCGACCAGCATCAGTACGCCGCCGGCCGGCCCGGTGCCGACCAGGTTGCCGTGCCGGATCGCGTCGGCGGCGCGGTCGACGCCCGGCGACTTGCCGTACCAGACGCCCAGGACGCCGTCGACCGTGCCGTCGTCGTGCCCGGCGGCGAGCTGGCTGCCCGCGACGGCGGTCGCCGCCAACTCCTCGTTGACGCCGGGCCGAAAGACGATCCCCAGTTCGTCGAGGAGCCGGGACTGCCCGGCGAACTCCAGGTCGACGGTGCCCAACGGCGAGCCCTGATAGCCGGATACGTAGGCCCGGGTGTTCGCCCCCGCGGCGGCGTCGGCCCGGCGCTGGTCCAGGATCAGCCGAACCAGGGCCTGCACGCCGGACAGCAGGACCCGCCCGTCCGGCGCGCCGAACCGGTCGTCGGACGCGCTGCGGTCACCGCGGGCAGCGGCGTCGGCCGCTGCCCGCGGGGCGGTCGGCGCCCCGGGTCGACGCGGCGGGTCGACGGAGATGGCGGTCATTCGGCGGATACCGGTCGGGCGGGTTCGTCGCCGGTCAGCGCGAGCAGCGGGTGGCTGTGTACGGCTCCGGCCGCCGCCCAGGTCCGCGTGGTGAGTTCGGCGATCGGGACACCACGCTCGTAGTCGGCGAGCAGTCGGTCGGGGTCGAACGCCGGACCGACCGGATCGGCGGTGAACTCGGGCCCGGTGAGGTATGCGGTGGTCTCCTCGGCGCCGGCGAAGTTGTCGATCTGCAACTCGACCGTGTTGCCGTCGGGGTCGCGGTAGTACAGCGAGGTGGTCGGGCCGTGCGCGACACACACGTGCGGGCGGACACCGGCCGCGCGCAGCACGGCGAACCGGTCGAGCAGGTCGGCGAGGCTCGCGAACGTGTAGGCGGTGTGCGCGAGTCCGACGGTCATCGGCGTGCGCTCCTCGAACGGGACCGGGGCGGCGATCAGGCCGAGCCGGTGGTGCTCCTCGTCGAAGGTCAGGAAGGTGATCATCTCGGTCTCGTGCACCACGTGGGCGTCGAGCGCGCGCACGTACCAGTCGCACATCTCGGGCTTGCGGTTTGTCTGCAACACGGTGTGCGCCAGGCGCAGCTTGGGAGTCATCGTCGTATCCCTCTCGGTGTGGTGGGAAAGCCGTTCAGGGGAAGGCGGGATCGGCCGGATCGAGGGTGTCGGCCGGGGCTTCCGCCTCGGCGCGGCGGCCGAGGACGGCGCGCAGTGCCGGGATCAGGTCCGCCACACCGTCCGCTCCCGCGCCCGGCACACGCAGCGCGACGTGGCCGTCGGGGCGGACCAGTACGCACCCGTGCGGGGTGATCCCCCACACGTGTCGCCACCCGTCCGCCTCCGCGACCAGGTCGCCGTCCGCGCCGACCCGAAACGCCGCGATCGGTACGCCGAGCCGACGCGAGGCGACGTCGGCCGCCTCGACCCAGGCCCGCCCCTCGGCGCCCGCGAGCAGCACGAACGTGTCGGCCGACAGGTCGACCGTGGCCCGCCGCGCACCCTCGGGCGTGCGGAACCACGTATGCGGCGCGAGCGCGCCGGGGTGCGCCTCCATCCGGTACTCCGCGACCGTCGAGCGCGGCGCGAGCGTGCCGTCTGGCACCACCGCCGCCGACCGGTACACGTGCCCGAACGTCTGCCCCTGGAACAGGAAGTGGTCCCGCTGCGCCGGGATCCCCGCGGCCAGCGCGGCGCGCAGGTCCTTCCCGGCGGCGTCCTCGATCGAGGCCAGCACCGAGGGATCGGTGAACAGCGCGCCGGTGCCCGCCATCCGCTCCGCGTTGCGCATGCTCTGCGCGGCGTTGACCCGGGCCACCGGCATACGCTCGTCCTCGTAGCCGGCGAGCAGCTCCTCGCCCGCCCACCCCCGCAGTACGGCGGCCAGTTTCCAGGCCAGGTTGTGCGCGTCCTGGATGCCGGTGTTCATCCCGAAGCCGCCGGTGGGCGGGAAGCGGTGCGCCGCGTCGCCGACGAGGAAGACCCGGCCGGCCCGGAACCGCTCGGCGATGGCGATCTCCAGCTTCCACGGCAGCACGCTGCGCACCGTGACCGCGAGGTCGGGCACGCCCACCGCCTCGCGGAACAGCTCCGCGCAGCGCTCGGGCGGGTAGTCGGCGATGCTCTCCCGCTCCGGGTCGAACGCGAAGTTGTAGGTCCAGCGCCGTTTGCCGTCGAGGGCGATCATCGCGCCCTGCGTTCGGGCGTTGAGGATCCACCACAGCGCGTACGGCCGGCCGCCGGTGTACGGGCCGAGGTCGGCGTCGACATAGGCGTTGAGCAGGTGTCCGACCGGGGCGACCGCGTCGTTGCCGATGGCCAGGAGTTCGCGGACCGGGCTGCGGGCCCCGTCGGCAGCCACCACGTAGCGGGCCCGCACCGTCTCCGTACCGCCGTCGGCCGCGTGCCGCACCCGCACGTCGACGCCGGCCGGGGTCTGCCCGAGCCCGGTCGCCTCGACGCCGAAGTCCACCCGTACGCCGAGTCGCCGGGCCGCCGCGAGCAGGATCGGCTCGATCCGGTCCTGTGGGCAGGACACCAGCGCCTCGCTCGAATCGGCGCACATCCGGTCCCACTCGTCGGGCGCGTCGGCCGCGGTGATCCGACCGATCTCGATCCCTGTCAGTCGGGTCACCCACCCGACGCCGATGCCCCGGTCGAGCGGCAGCGCGGCGTCGCGTACCTCGTCGGCGACGCCCCACTGACGGAACAGCTCCATCGTGCGGGCGTTGACCACGTGTGCCTTGGGGTGGGCGGAGCCGGCCGCCCGGCGCTCGACGACCCGGGTCGAGATGCCCAGTCGCCCGAGCAGCACGGCGGTACTCAGACCCGCCGGACCGGCGCCCACCACCAGCACGTCCACGTCTGCCACGGTCATCGGCACTCCCCATTGTCTTGGTCACGCGCCGTCGTCGTGCGGCGCCGAGCGACACCGGCCGAGGGGCATCGAGCGGCATGGAGCGCGTCGTCGAGCCACCTCGGCCGGACGCCGTCCGTCGATGTGGCCGCAACGTTAACCAGACTTTGATTTCAAGTCAAAGAGTTCATGCGGACGACTCCGCGCGGCTCGATATGCTCGACGAATGGCTGAGGGAGCAGAGGAAAAGGCGGCTCGACCGCGAGCCGGCAAACGCGCCGCGGCGGCGGTCGCGCCGGCGAAGAAGCGCACGTCGAACCGGCTGGGCACGGGCACGGGCCCCGGCACCGGTCGGCGCGGCGAGCGCCGTCGGCAACTGCTCGAAGCGGCGGTCGCGCTCTTCTCGGAGCGGCCCTACGAGGACATCTTCATCGCCGACATCGCCGACGCCGCGGGTGTCGCGCACGGCCTGCTCTTCTACTACTTCAAGGACAAGCGCGGGATCTACCTGGAGGCGCTCGGCCAGGTGGCCCGGGACATCCAGGAGTACCAGCGCGCCCGCCCCGACGAGGTCACCGCCGAGGCGCGCCTGTACGGCATGGTCCGGCGCCACTTCGAGTACATCGGCAGCCACACCCAGACGTTCATCGGCTTCATGCGCCCCGGCTTGGGCGACGCGGACGTGCGGCGGATCTTCGAGTCCGCCCGGCAGGCGGGTGTGGACCTGGTGTTGGAACTGTTCGACCTCGAATCCGAGACACCACCGCCGCCGATCCTGCGCGCGGCGCTGCGCGGCTGGGTGGGATACCTGGACGAGATCAGCCTGGACTGGCTGGCCCACGGCGACGTCCCCGTCGACGACATCGTGCAACTGGCCGTCGATACGCTGATCGCCGGGTTGCGGAGCGTGGAGGGCGGGCACGCGGACATCTCCGCGATGCTCAGGGAGTTGCACCGGGCGGCCTGAGCCGAGCCGGACCCGCTGCCGACTAGTCGGTCTTCGGTGGGATGCGGTGCAGTTGTCTGCGGTCGTAGTAGGTGGTCATCGCGAAACCGAAGACCAGTCCGGCGACGATCCCGAACCCGATCCCGATCCAGGCCCGAGTCAGTCCCGCGTCGGCGCGGGCGTCGAAATACAGGATGGCCCGGACACCGTCGCCGAGTTGGCGCATCGGCTCGAAGACCGACAACACCCGGTAGAACGGCGGCAGCGCCTGGAGCGGGATGGTCGCGCCGGACGAGGGCAGCGCCAGCACGATGAACACGAACATGCTCACCAACTGGCCGATTCCGCCGAAGGCCGCGTTGATCGCCTGGACGCCGATACCGACCGCGGTGGTCGCGCAGACCGAGAAGATCCAGAGCAGCGGCAGGTGCGCGGCGTCCATGTCCAGGATCCCGACGGTGGCCACCATGATCAGGGTGGCGGTCAGCATGGACAACACCGCCGACATCGTGCACTTGACCGCGAGGGTGTGCGTACGGGTGATGTGCACCAGTGGTCGCTCGGTACGCCACGGGCCGATCTCGCTCGCCACGTAGCCCAGCGCGACGTCGACCATGTTGCCGATGATGTTGCCGCCCAGGAAACCCGCGAGCACCAGGAGCAGCGTGTAGTAGAACGCGGTCAGACCCAGGCCGGTGCGGGGGCCGATGCCGTGGCCGACCGTCACGACGGCGGCGATCGGATCGGCGCGCAGCAGCCGGCCGGCGGCGGTGTCCGGCCCGGTCGGCGTGCTCGCGCTCAGCGTCGCGCCGAGCTGCAACGACGCGCCGTGCACGGCCTGTTGCGCGATGGACGTGGCCAGCGACGAGGCCAGGCTGCCCACGCCCGGGTTGGTCAGCACCAGGATCGTCGGGCGGGTCGGTGCGGGCGGGTTGGGCGCGGGCGTGTTCAGTGCCGCCACCGACGCGGTGAAGCCGGCCGGCACCAGGATCGCCCCGTACAGCTTGCCCGAGGCCAGGTCCCGGCGGGCCGCCGCCTCGTCCAGCCGCTTCCACGACACCGCGCCGCCGGGGGAGGCCGCGATCCCGGCGGTGATCCGCGAGCCCAGGCTCGGCGTGCCGTCCCCGGCGCCGCGATCCGCGTCGACCACGCCGATCGGCAGTTTGCGCAGGTCCCCGCGCGGATCGAGGATGCCGCCCATGTAGAGCATCGACAGCAGGAAGGCCAGCAGGCCGATGATGATCGACGGGCCCACCCAGATCCGCGGATTGCGCAGCACCCGCCACGCGCCGACCCAGGGCACGGACTGATTCGAGGCCATCGTTCTCCAGACGCGCGGCGTAGCGGTCCGGCCGCCGCGCGCCCGCCCGCGCGGGGGACGGCCACCGTGGGCGAGATGGTCGCCGGATCGGCGGGCGGCCAAACCCGCGAACACGCTCGGTACGCCCGAAAGCCCTGCTCCCGGCGTGGGGCGCCGGAAGCAGGGCCGTCATCGGCCGCGCGCGGTCAGGAGATCGTCACGTCGTCCACGAGGAACGTGGTGGTCAGCGACGAGTCCTCGGCGCCCGCGAACTGCAGGGTGACCGTCTGGCCCTTGTAGGCGCTCAGGTTCACCGTGCGCTGCACGTAGGCACCGGTGGCGCCGACGTTGGAGTAGGTGGCGAGGGTGGTGCCGTTGATCTGCACCTTGAGCGTGTCGTAGACCGTGGACCCCGTTTCCTGGGTCGTGGTCTTGATCCACACCTTCAGCGTGGGTGCGGCGGTGTTGGGGATCGCGACGTTGGACTGCGACAGGGTCTCGGTGGCGGTGGAGCCGTAGCCCATCATCCACGCGTACCAGGTGCCGCCGTGTGCCGCGTTCTGCGAGCTGTTGGTGATGTCGTTCGCGCTCTGCGTCCAGTTGGCGGTGCCGTCCTCGAAGCCGCCGTTCTTGATCGCGTCGCCGCCCGGGCCGCCGGTGCCGACGGTCAGGGTGTACTGGGCGGTGTGCGTGGCGTTGGGCCCGGTACCGGTGACGGTGATCACGTAGGTGCCGTTCGCGGCGCCCGCCGCGGCCGTCGCGGTCAGCGTCGAGGAGGCGCCGGACTGGATCGGGTTCGGGCTCAGGGCCACGGTGACGTCGCCCGGCTGCCCGGCCGCGGTCAGCGAGACCGACTGCGCGTTACCCGAGGTGACGGTCGTGCCCAGGGTCGCGGTGATCGACGAACCGGGCTGTACGGTACCCGAGTTCGGGTTGAAGCTCATGGAGAAGTCGTTCTGCGCGGGACCGCCGGTGCAGGTCGGGTCACCGGTCTGCGCGGGCACGCTGATCGCGTCCCAGGCGGCCTTGGTCTTGTTGAACAGCGCGCAGGTCGGGTCGAGCGTCTTGGCCGAGCTGAGCGTGGCCGTGCGGTACTTCTTGTAGGTCATGCCGCTGGTCTTGAGCAGCATG